>JACRTZ010000234.1 GCA_014304965.1 Vulcanimicrobiota bacterium
TCAACCGCGCGCTCGACGGCGCGGGAGCCATGGATTCGCGCACGGTCGCGTGGGTGATGGCGCGCAACCCCATCCAGGCGGTGCGAACGATGAAGCATGCGACGCGCGCGCTGCGCGCGCTCGAACGCGCGGTGAAGGCGCTGAGCTGCCCACCCTAGATCGGCTGGGAAACCCCGAAGCAGACGCGGTCGTCGCGGTCGATCGCGTCCACGAGTAGCCCGAGCTCTTCATTCCGAATGCTCGGCTCGAGCTGCGCGCGGAAGTGGGCCGCGTTTTCCGGATCGAGCGATGCGAGCGTCTTGGTCAAGATCATCTGATTGAAGTCATCGGCGCCTGCGGTTTTCGCGTGCGTGCGAACCCAAGCAGCGACGTCTCCATCGCTCGTTGCTGCTGCGACCGCGGCCTGGAGCTGTTCTTCGGAAACGCCGAGGGTGCCGAGCAGCAAGTTGCTCGCGCCCTCGACATGGTAGGCACCGAGTTTGCCGCCCGGCAGCTGCGCGCGAAGCTTGTCGATCGTACGGGCCAGCAAGACGTACCCGGCGATCTTCTCGCGCGGGCTGCGCGGAGGCATTTTCGTGAGATCGAGCGGTTCCACGATTAGGCTCCTTTCGCGACATAGGCCGCGAGCTTGTCGAACGTCCGATTCCAGCCGTCCTCGTGCCGATCGCGCGAGTCCGCTTTGGCGAACTGGTCGTGCGTAAGGACGAGTTCAGTCTTGCCGCCGCGGTCGTGAAACTCGACCGTGACGAGAGTGACGTCGCCGACCTCGGGCGGGTCTTCTTCCCACTGCCACGTGTAGACGAGTTTCGCGGGCGGAACGATCTCGCGATATTCGCCGCCGACTACGTAGCCTTCACCGTCCGGCGCGCGCATCGTGAATCGGTACCGGCCACCGACGCGCGGGTCGAACTCAATGTTCGGGATCGTAAAATCCGACGGCCCCATCCATTGGGTCATCTGCGCCGGGTCGGTCCAGGCCGCCCACAGCCGCTCGCGCGGAACATCGAAGGTGCGGCGGATGACGAGCGCCGGCAACGTCGCGGAAGTATTCGTTTGCGTCACGGTTGTCTCTCCGATCGTTGTGTGTCCTTGAGATACGTATCGAGTCGATCGAGCGACGCGTTCCAAAAGCGTTCTTGCCGTTCGATCCACGTCAGCGCCGAGTGCAGGGCGCGAGGCTGCAAATTGCAGTGGTGTTCGCGGCCGCTAACTGTCCGTTTGATCAGGCCCGAACGCTCGAGCACTTTGATGTGCCGCGAAATCGCGGGCTGCGAAATCTGAAATTGGGCTCCGAGCTCTCCAATGGTCCGCCGCCCACGCGCCAAATGTTCAATCATCCGCCGCCGGGTCGGGTCCGACAAGGCGGCGTAGACGGCATCGAGCTTCGGCGGATAGTTAACCATTTAGTTATATGTTTATACCGCGAATCCCCACGGCCGTCAAGCCTTCGGCAGAGCTAATCGGCCGGGACGTTCTCGCTGGCCTTGACGAGGCGTAAGATCGCCTCGTTATACGGCGTCGGAACGCCCGCGCGCCGGCCGGCGACCACGATCGCGCCGTTGATGTAGTCGATTTCGGTCTTGGCGCGCGCCTCAAGATCGATCGTCATGGAGTTGCGGCCTTGACTCGAGGCGACAACGTCGCGCACGTACTCCCACGGTTCGCCGAACGGCAAATTGATCCGCAGCGCTTTGGCGACCGCGGCGCCTTCGAGCGCAAGCGAGCGCGCCAACTCGGCGGCGTTGGGGTCGTCGGTGACGATCGAATTCTTGGCGTTGAGCAGTGCCGCGACCGGGTTAATCGCGGCGTTCGCGATGAGCTTGCCCCACAAATGGGGGCGAATATCGTAGGCGGCTGAGGCGTCGAGGCCGCCCCGCTGCAGCAGCGTTTGCACGGCTCGCACGGTGTCGGGCGCGGCGCCGCCGGAGCCCACGACGGTAGAGCCGCTGCCCAACCGCCGGGAACGCCCGTGACCGAGCGCGGTCGCGGCTACGTTCGTAATTCCGATGACGAGCGGAACTTGGCCGCCTAACGCGGCCTTGATCGCGTCTTCGTTGCCGAGCCCATTTTGTAATGAAACGATCGGCGTTGCGGGATTGAGTTGGCCTGTGAACGGACGCACCGCGCTAAGCGTGTTCGGGGCCTTGACGAAAACGAATAAATAGTTCGTAGCAAAGGCTCGCGATGGATCGCGCGTGGCGACAACCTTGCGCGCCGGCCCATCGTCCAGGCACACGCCCTCGACGTTGATTGTGTCCACCAATTCGCCGCGCACGTCCACGACCGTGACGTCGTTTTCGGCGGCGAGATGGTAGGCGAAGACGGTGCCCATTGCGCCGGCTCCAAGAATGGCAACGCGCGGGCGGCCTGGAGTCACGGTCGCATACTACCCGAACCGAGGGGGGCTCTGAAGAAGTCCTCGCATCGGTCGTTTGGTCGCCGTTCCGCCGACCAAAACCCTCTGGGCACGGCATTTACGCCGCATCTCATCGTCACTGCGTCGGTTACAATGCGCCTCGGCATTGCGCCCTCCTCGTTTCTCGATCTGCAACGCAAATGCTCGTACGACCGGTACGACGACTTCTTTAGAGCCCCCCTAAGCATAATGACGTCGCACGCGGCTGCGAAAGAGTCCGATGAGGAAAACCCCCGCCAAGAAACCGCCCATGTGGGTGAAGTAGGCGATGCCGCCGCCGCGTTCGGAGAGCGCGTCGGGGGCGATCGTGCCGAGGCCGTGGACGAACTGCGTGACGGCCCAAATTCCGATAATAAAAATGGCGGGAATACGCGCGAAAATCGGGCGCGTTGGGAACGAGACGGCGAAGGCCCCGAGCACTCCCGCGATCGCACCGGACGCCCCGATGGCAGGCACGTGGCTGCCGGCGGTCATCGTTACTTGCGCGACGTTGCCGAGCACTCCGCAGATGAGATAAAACGCGAGAAAGCGCGCGCCTCCGCACGCGTATTCGATCTTGGGACCGAAGACGTACAAGAACAGCATGTTGGACACGAGATGGAACGTGCTCGCATGCATGAACTGCGAGGTCAGCAGCGTGAGGTAGGCGTCCGGCGGGCTCGGCGGCGCAAGGGCAATGTGGTGCTGGATATCGTAGGGGATCGTCGCGAAAGCCGCGATAAAGCGGTCGGGCGATGCGCTTGTGAGCTCGAAGTAAAACCCGATCGCGTTCGCCGCGATCAACGCGTGGGTGACGAGCGGAAAGATCGGAGCGGGGCGGTCCTCGCCGAGCGGGATCACGCCGGTCGGGTCAGATTTCGAACTGGAGCCCGAGGATCGTGCGGCGCGCTTGGTGCGTGATGTCGCGTTCGCCGACGAACAACTGGAATTTCGGTGCGAGGAAAAGGTTTCCGTAAATGTCGACCGTCGGGTGCCGCAGGTCGTACGCGCGCGTCTCGAGGCCGATCTTTCCAGCTGAGACGGCGGCCGCGACCCCGAGTCGAGAGTATTCGACGCCGCCGCCGTAGCGGACGTTCCCCTTATTGGAAAACAGCATGAAATTCGCCGTCGAATTCGCGCCGACGTCGTTGACACCCGCGAACAGGCTCGTGCCGCCGCGCGGCAAGATGTTAATGTTGAAATCGCTCATCGGTCCGCGGTCGGCGGTTAATAGGGGCGACGTGTTCGTGCGGGCACTCCCGGGCCGCAGCGGCGCCAGTTGCGAAACGCGAACCTGAATTTCGACGAGGTCCTTCGCGAACTTGTTGAGCCGGTCTTTGAGCGCGGAAACGCCGGCGGGATTGAGCCCGGGACGGGGGGAGCCGCTTGAAGCGGGCGCGGGCACACCCGGCGCGGGGGCCGGTGCGGGAACGGGAGCGCCGGAACCGGGGCTGCCGCCCGGAAGCGCGGGTCGCGAGGTCGGGACGTAGCCCGGCGGTAGCGGCGTGACCCCTCCAGGTGCGGGAGTCGCTCCCTTGTCCACGCCGTACACCGAGCTCGTGCCGCCGAGCGATGCGAGCAGGTTGTCCACCTTCTGCATCGTGGCATCGAACTGTGCGACCGTGTCGCGCATCTGCGCCTGCGTCTGCGGGTTGCCGGTGACCTGACGCAAATCGTTGCTCAGCTCGGCAAACGTGCGCGCGGTCAGCGCGAACGAGTCCACCGTCGAGATCAGATCCTTGTGCACGCGCGGGTTGGCCGCAAGATCGTGCACCGAGTCCATCGTCTGCCGCGCGGACTTCGAGGCGCCGTTCAACTGCACGAGGAGGTCGTCGATCTGGCGGGAGTTTCGTTTAACCGTCGCGTCGAGCGAAGCGGTCAATTCGATGACGTTCGCGCTCGCACGATTCGCCGCGACGTTGAGCGTCCCAATCATCGAGTTCGCCGATGCGCTTAACTGGGTCATGGACTCGCGGGCCGTCAACGTCAGCGCGGTTGCGTTATTCATCGCAGTTTCGAGTTCGTTGAGCATGCGCGGGGTGCGGCCCTCGACGTCGGCCAGAATTTTGTCCAGGCGCTTGATCTCGCCTTGGCCCTCCGCTAGCAGGTCCGCCACCGAGGCCGGATTCGTGCCGCTGGGCTGGTCGGCGAGCGGCAGAATTTTGTGGGGAAGCGTTTCGACACCGGCGATTTTCGGCGGCAGAATCAGCACGGAGGGCTCGCCCGTCAACGGCGCCTGAATGAAAAATTTCGAATTTTTGGGGATCTCGTACGCGTTCTTGATCGCCAGAATAACGTCCACGGTATAGTCGGGTTCCAGGATGATATCGTCGATGGACCCGATCGTGACGCCGCTCAACGACACGGCCGCGGCCTTATGCAGGCCGGAGGCCGATTGAAAATGGACCCCGACCTTGTATCCGCGGCTGCGCGTTCCAAAGTCGGACAGCACGTAGAAAACGCCGAACAGCGCTACCAGGCCGATCAGGGTGAAGAGCCCAACCTGTGCTTGCCTGCTCATAGCGGAATCGGACCGACTTCGCTGCCGGTCAAGAACTGCTGCACGATGGGGTTGGGGGATTTCCGCACTTCTTCGACCGTTCCATATTCGATGATGGCTCCCTCGAACAACATAGCGATGTAATCGGCCATAGCGAAGATGCTTTCGAGATCGTGGGAGACGACGACGACGGTACCGCCCAGTTCCTTTCGCAGCCGCACGATCGTGTCCGTCAAGACGTGCGTGATGATCGGATCGAGGCCCGTGGTCGGCTCGTCGTAGAGGACCAGTTCCGGGTTGTTGACGACGGCCCGCGCGAAGCCGGCGCGCTTGAGCATGCCGCCGGAGAGTTCGGCCGGCATGCGGTCCTTCGCGGTTTCCAACTCGACCAACTCGAGCGTGGCGGTCACGATCTTGTCGATTTCCGCGTTCGACATCTTCGTGTGCTCGCGCAGAGGCAACGCGACGTTATCGGAAACCGACAAGCTGTCGAAGAGTGCCGCGAACTGAAACGCAAAGCCGATCTTGCGGCGGAATTCGATGAGATCGCGTCCCCGCAGCGTGGTCAGGTCGATGCCCTTGACGATGACGCGGCCTTCGTCCGGACGGCGCAGCCCGTTGAGCAGGCGTAAAATCGTCGACTTGCCCGCGCCGGAGAGACCGATCAAACAGGTGATCGCGCGCTCTTTGATTTCAAGCGAACAGTTTTCGAGAACGACCTTCTCGCCGAATCGGACAGCGGCGTCCTCGATGCGTGCGAAGCTCACCCGGCGTTGAACAGCACGATCGAGAGGACGAAATTCGCCACGAAGATCATAATGATGGCGTTGACGACCGCGCCCGTCGTCGCGCGGCCCACGCCGGCCGCCCCGCCCCGCGTGTTTAAGCCTTGGTAACAGGCGACCAGGGTGATGATCGCGCCGAAAACGGCCGCCTTCACCATGCCCTTGACGAAATCGGAATAATGACTCATTTGGCGCACCGATTCGACGAACGTGTCGTACGGAATGCCGGCCATGGTGTGGGCGAGCGACGCGCCGCCGACGATGCCGACCACGTCGGCAATGATCGTCAGCACCGGCAACATGACGACGAGGGCGAGCAGGCGGGGAACCACGAGCATGCGGATCGGCGAGAGGCCGAGCGCTTCGAGTGCCTCAACCTGCTCGGTGACGACCATCGCGCCGAGTTCGGCGGTAATGGCCGCGCCCGCGCGGCCCGCGACGACGACCGCGGAAAGCATGGGGCCGAGTTCGCGCGACTCGGTGTACGCGACGGCACCCCCGACGAGGTTGCTAACGCCGAAATTGACGGCCTGTTGCGCCGACTCGAACGAAACGACCATGCCGGTGAAGAGCGACGTCAGCAAGACGATGATCGTCGACTGTACGCCGAGCAGCGCCATCTGCGAAAACACTTCGCGGTACCGTATGCTGAAGCGCCCGATGTACGAGCCGGCTTCCCCGCCGAGTGCGGCGACGCCGCCGGCATATTCGAGAAAACCCGTCGTGCCGCGCCCGAGGTCGTCGAAGACCTTCATTGCGGGCGAGGTTCAGCGAGCCGTGAAAGGACGCCTTGCGTGATCTCCACGCGCCGGGCGGCGACGCCGCGCTCGGCGGTGAGATTGAACTGCAGCTGACTGGCTTGCGCGAGGCGCCGTTCGACGTCTTTGAGGTGCGCGCGAGCCTCGCGTTCGAATCCCGAAAAATAGCGGCGCACCTCGGCGACGTACGTGGCGATGTCGGGCGCCCCCGGGCCGGCCGCGGCCGCGAGTTTCGCCTTGATCGTCCGCTGCGCGGCTTCGAGGCGGCGGTTGCGAACGTAGAATTCGTCCACCGCGGAAACCAGTGCTTCGAGGTCGGCGCGGTTCACGCGCTCGCTGCCGCCGCGATCGCCGCGCGCTGCAATCCGAACAGCCCCTCGATGCCGCCGCGAGCGAGATCGAGCATCGTGTCGAGTTGCGCGCGGTCGAACGTGCCCGCTTCGGCCGTACCTTGAATCTCGACGAACGCGCCGGCATCGGTCATCGCCACGTTCATGTCCACGTCGGCGCGGCTGTCTTCTGAATACGCGAGGTCGAGATGCGGCACGCCGCCGACGAAGCCGACGCTGACCGCGGCAACTTGGTGCACGAGCGGCCAGTCGGAATTCGCCGGCTTTACGACCTTGCGAAGCGCGAGCGCGAGGGCCACGTAGGCGCCGGTGATCGCGGCCGTGCGCGTGCCGCCGTCGGCTTGCAATACGTCGCAGTCGATTACGATGCTTCGTTCCCCGAGA
>JACRTZ010000091.1 GCA_014304965.1 Vulcanimicrobiota bacterium
CGAGTTGTGCGACCGCGGCGCGGGCGACGGCGCTGACGGCTTGCTCGTCATCGAGCCGCCGCCCGACGATCGCTCGCTCGTCACGATGCGCGTGCTCAACGCCGACGGCAGCGAAGCCGAGATGTGCGGAAACGGCGTGCGCTGCGTTGCGCGCTTCCTTGCCGAACGCGGCGCGCCCGATCGTTTTCGCATCGCAACGGCGGCCGGCCCGATCGACGTCGAGATACTCTCGCGGGCGGCCGCCTATAGCGTTCTCGCGACTATGGGGACGCCGCGGTTGGAAGAAGAGTCGGCGCTCGAGATTGACGGCCGGACCTGGCGCTACCGCGCGGTGTCGCTCGGCAATCCCCACGCCGTGATTTTCGTGCGCAACGTATCGGCGATCGATCTCGAACGCGACGGAAAGTTGCTCGCGACACATCCGCGCTTTCCGAACGGAACGAACGTCCACTTCGTCGAGATCGTGGACTCCTCGACGATTCGCGCGCGCCACTACGAACGCGGTGTCGGCATCACGCAATCGTGCGGGACGGGCGCCGTCGCGTCGGTCGTCGCGGCGGTGGCCGCCGGGAAAGCGAAGTCGCCGGTCACCGTGCACGTTCCGGGCGGCACGCTCGTCGTCGAGTGGCGGCCCGACGGAACCGCGACGATGACCGGCCCGGCAGAACACGGCGCGGCATCCTCGCCGCACGCATGAACTCCGCGGCGCCCGCTCGCGCGAGCTTGGCCTATTGCGATGCGCGGGGACGTATCTTTTTTGACGAACGTACGCGGCCGCTCGCCGACGGCGGCGTCGTACGGCCTCCACTCGCGGACGAACTGATCCCGGCGCCTGCGGGCACCGTCGAAATGGTCTTGCCGGGCCGCCGGCCGCTTGCGGGCGATGCGGTCGCACCGCGCGCAAGCGAACGCCGAAACGCGCTCGCCGTCGCTCTGCCGGCGGGGTACACGCGCTTGCTGTTGCCGGCATATCGCGCCGACCCCGGCGCTCCACCGCTGCCGCTCTTTGGGTACACGTTTGCATGCGAGCTCGACGATCGGCTTCACGTCGCGGCGGCTCGGACCGACGAACACGACGACTGGCGCCCGCGCTATTTCGCGCGGGGCGAACTCGAGACGGCGATCGCACGGCGTCGCGAGCGCGATCCCGGCAACGCGGTGCTCGCGCAACTTGCGGTGTGCGCCCGCGAGTACGGGTGCTTTACCGCGCAGAACGTTTTTTTGGAGCGGGGCGAAGCGGCGCTGCCCGTTTCACCGACGTGTAACGCGCGCTGCCTGGGCTGCATTTCGGAACTCGACGCCGATGCCGGCATTCCATCGCCCCAGCGGCGCATCGACTTCGAAGCCACGGCAGAGGCGCTCGCCCGCATCGCGCTCGCTCATCTCGAACGCGTGCCGGACGGCGTCGTGTCGTTCGGCCAAGGGTGCGAGGGTGAACCGCTCCTGCGCATCGCGGCGATCGAACGCGCGATCGAACGCATTCGCGGGGCGACGCAAGCCGGTACGGTCAATCTCAATACGAACGGCAGTTTGCCGCGCTCGTTGCAGCGCGCGATCGACGCCGGGCTCCAGGCAGTGCGCATCAGCCTCAATTCATTTCGGCCGCACGCCTACGCGGCGTATTACCGGCCGTTGGGCTATGCGCTCGAGGACGTCCTCGAAAGCGCGCGGATCGCATCGCGAGCGGGTTTGCGCGTCTCGCTGAACCTCTTGACGCATCCCGGCGTCACCGACGACGAGCAGGAAGTTGCAGCCGCAAACGAGTTTCTTTCGAGCGTGCGCGTGGACATGGTGCAAACGCGAACGCTGAACGTGGATCCGCAGGTCTATTTTGACGCGGTGGGACGTCCCGCGCGACCGCTGGGCATGCGCTTCGCGCTCGACGCGCTGGCCTTGCGAACCCAACTCGGGAACTTCACGCACACGCATTGAGAGGAGATCGCATGTCGCAGGCCCTCGTCGCGGCAGGGGCGTTCGGGCTCCTCGCGTTGCTCGCGCCGCTCGCCGGCGGGACGCAAACGCCTCCGCCGTCGCCCGCGCCTACGCCGAAGCCGGCCGGTACCCCGAACCCTTGCGGCGGCGATACGCTGTTGCTCTCGACCTTGAATCGGCCGACCATCGGGTTTAGTCCGTGCGCGGCGGCAGCCGGCACCGCCATCACCGAACTTGGCTATTTCAATGCGGCGAACGGCAACCCGGGCAGCGGTAACGCAGTGCAGGTCGGTCAGCCGTTCATCCGGTTTGGAGCGGCGGATCGCCTCGAACTTGATCTGATTCCGCCGAATTACAATCTCGTTCGTTCGACCGGATCGCCGGTGCAACACGGCTTCGCCGATGGCGGCGTCGGGATGAAGTTTGAATTGCCGCCCTCGGCGCGCAGCGTTTTCGGGGTAGACGCGCTGCTGACGTTTCAGACCGGAAGCGGGGGCTTTTCCAACGGCGCGCCGGTCGCGACGGTGAACCTCAACCAATCCTATAGCATGAGCCCGGCAACCGGCGTGGGCGCGACCGCAGCGTTCTCATCGTCAGCAGGACCCGACGCAAGCGGACGCATCGTGCGGTACTTCACGTTCAATCCGTCCGCCGTGCTGACCGCGCAGGTTCCGGGCGGAACGCAGTTCTACGGCGAACTGTACTACGTGTCGAAAGTGGGACCCGGCGGCGGATCGCGCACGATTCTCAACGGCGGCATCCAAAAGCTCTTCGGGCCCCACCTGGAGGTCGACGCGGAAATCGGGCAGACGCTCTACAATGCGGGGGCGCCGCGCTTTCATTTCTTTAGTTTCGGCGTCGGAATCCAGACGTAGGTGCCGAAGTCGAAGTCCGTTGCATGGGGCGTCGCCGCAACGAGCGAATCGCGCTGGCCGGCGTCGATCGCTATCGTTGCGGCGGCTGCGTTGAACTTCATCCTGCCCGCAAAGTTTTCGATGGGACCGAACTGGCTCGTACCGGTTCTGGTCTTCGCCATCTTGATACCGCTGTCGCTCGTGGCTCCGCGGCGCGTTTCAGGCGAACCGCGCGCCGCACAAATCGCAGCTATGGCGCTCATAGCGGTCGTCAACATCGCGAACGTCGTGTCGCTCGGTCTCTTGGTCGCGCAGTTGCTGACGAACGGAAAGGCCGTGACCGGGCCCGAGCTGCTGACGTCGGCGGTCGCGATCTGGCTTACCAACGTGATCGTCTTTTCGCTGTGGTATTGGGAGCTCGACCGCGGCGGCCCGGACGACCGTTTGACGGCGCAGCACGCACCGCCTGACTTTCTATTTCCGCAAATGAGCGTTCCGGGCTGCGCGAGCGAACATTGGTCGCCGCAGTTCGTGGACTACTTTTACGTAGCGTTCACGAACGCCACGGCGTTCAGCCCAACCGATACGTTGCCGCTGACGCCGTGGGCGAAGCTGCTGATGCTCATCCAGTCCGCCGCGTCGCTCGTCACGCTCGCGATCGTGGCCGGCCGAGCCGTCAACATTCTGAACTGAGGGAGAACTTACGCCGTGGGCTGCGCGGCGGGCGCGCGCCGGAGCGCGAGGTTGGCCAGTCCGCCGAGGATGCCCGCGCCGACCGCGATCCAGGCGATCGCCGGGGTGTCGAGCGCCGTCAGCCCGAGCATCGCGTCGAGCGAGAGGAGACCCGGGCCGGCGAAACCGATCGTGGCCGCGGCGACGCCCATGACGAGCGGATATTCGTAACCGCTGTTCGACACGAAGAAGCCGTTCTTGACGTGGACGGAGAGCGCGGCGACGACCATCGTCGCCACGACGAGCGCGACGCCTGCGGGTGTGAGCAAGCCCAATGCAAGGAGCAGTCCGCCTCCGAATTCGCTCGCGCCGGCTGCGGCTGCGAAGAAGCGGCCCGGCCGGAAACCGATGCTTTCAAGGAAGCCGCCGGTGCCGGCGATGCCGTATCCGCCGAACCAGCCGAACAATTTTTGAGCGCCGTGCGCGGCGATCGCTCCGCCGATGATGAGCCTGACTGCCAGCAGCCCGAGGTCGAAAGAGGTCATGTGCGTGTACTCCAAACTTACGTTGCGTCAGTTGCTTACTTGTGGTAGCCTGATGGCATGACGATACCGCAGTCGGGCTACCATTGTCAAGTAGGCTATGAAAAGTAAGCCAATGACCGAGCCTTCGGGCGTCCTGTGCCCGCGCTTCCACACCGCGGTCGAGCTGATCGGGCGGCGTTGGACCGGCGCCATCATCCGGGTGTTGACGGGTGGCCCACTCCGCTTCAATGAGTTGCTGGGCCGGGTTCCCGGGCTGTCCGATCGTCTGTTGACGGAGCGCCTGCGCGAATTGGAAACCGCAGACCTCGTCCTCCGAGACGTGGAACCCGGACCGCCGGTGGCCGTTCGCTACGCCCTTACGTGCGCGGGCCACGAATTGGAGCCGGTCTTGGCGGCACTCGGCGTCTGGGCCGAACGTTGGATCGGCGCCGCTGAAAGCGACTCGAAAGCGAGTTAGGGTTTGCCGTTCCCGAGGAGCGCCGCGCGTACGTCGTCGCGCGTGTCTTTACGGACCATTACGATAACCTGATCGCCCGCTTTGACGTGCGTGTCGCCGTTCGGAACGACCAGATCGTCGCCGGGACGATCCACGGCGACCACGACGCTCGACCTCGGCAAGCCGATGTCCACGATCTTCTTGCCGTCGGCCGGCGCATTGGTCACGATCGCGAGTTTGAGCAGTTCGAGGTCGCCGTCGCGCAATTTCGTCAGGATCGAGAAATCGCGCACGTTGACGTGCTCGTTGATCGCGTCCAGGATGACTTCGGTGGAGGAAATGAGCGTGATCGGCCGCTCGCGGTCCACCGACTCGAAGATGAGTTTGTTCTTGGGGTTGTTGACGCGCGCGATGCAGCGTGCGGTGGATTGCTTCTTCGCGATCAGACAGACGACCAGGTTGTCCTCGTCGTCGCCGGTGTCGGCGACCACCACGTCGGCGCGCTTGATGCCCGCAGTTTCGAGGACGACCGGATCGCAGCCGTCTCCGACCAGCGTCACGTCGCCTTCGAGCACGTTCGCCATCATCTGCGCTTTTTTGGCGACTTTCTCGACGACGCAGACCTCGTGTTCCTGACCGATCAGCGCGCGCGCGAGATACGTTCCGACCTTGCCGCCGCCGACAATGATGACGAACATCAGTTCATGCCGACATCGGGAAGGTGCCGGCGTCGGCGGCAAAACACGAAACGAATTCGGTCAGCGCTTCGGGCGCGACGATTGCATTGAGTTCGTCGTTGGTCGCGAGTTCGGTTTCCGCCGAAGGAACGAGCACTTTGTTGCCGCGACGAAGCGCAGCAATCTTGACGAGGTTCGGCCGCTCGAGATCGCCGACGCGCGTCGCGGCCAAGCGCTGCGGCACCGTGAACGTCAGGGACGAGACGCTGCCGAAATCGAACGAGAGCGTGGACTCGTGAGGCATGTGCATCAAGCGATCGCGAATGATTTTCGCTCCGATCGTTGTCGGGCAGACAGTGTCTATGCCGAGTTCCCTATACAGTTGTCCGCGCGGCGGATCGTAAATGCGTGCGACGATTTTTTTGGTGCCGAACATCCGCTGAGCGATCAACGCGGCCATGACGTTGCGATTGTCGCCGTCGGTGACCGCAACGAAACCGTCGGCAGAGTCGGCGCCGGCGCGCTGTAGCACGTCGAAATCGATGCCCGTACCGACCTCGACGCGTCCCTCGAATTTTGAGCCGAGCAGTTTGAATGCGGAGGGGTTCTCGTCAACGACGGTCACGTCGTGCGATTCGGCGGCGAGGAGTTTGGCGAGCGTCGAGCCGACGCGCCCGCAGCCTACGATGACATATTTCATGGATTGGCGATGGAGGTGCTTCGTAACCGGCGCGTTGGTTCCCGGCAGGATAGGGTATGGGACCACAGAACCGTGCGAGGTCCTAGCCGCGAGTCGGGGCGTAGCTCAGCTTGGTAGAGCGCTCGGTTCGGGACCGAGAGGTTCGCAGGTTCAAATCCTGTCGCCCCGATGAAATTTCGACTGTCATCGGGCGAAGACCACGAAGAAGGCCTCCCCACGAATCGTGTTTACCAGTTTTAGTCCGGCCGCCAAACACGTTCTGCGACTTGCCGAGCAAGAGTGTCGCAACTTCAACCACTTCTACCTCGGCGCGGATCACCTGCTGCTTGCATTGTGCGAAGAGCGCGATGCCGCGGTCATGGACTATTTCGTGGAGCGCCGCATCGCGCTCGAACCGACGATCGCCGCCCTGCGGCAAGCGCTCGGCACCGGAGAGGATCGCGCCTGGGACGGGATTTTGGGCACGCCGCGCGTGCGCACGATCGTCGGGTTAGCCGAAGCATTCGCCGGCCCGGGTGCGCTGGTGGAGCCCGTTCACCTGCTTGACGCACTCGTGCGCGAAGCGAGCAGCACCGCCGCCGAGATTTTGCGCGTCGCCGCGTCGCAACTTGCCGCGGATCCGCCGCGCCAAGCGGCGGGTTAGGCCGGCTCGCGATTTTGGAAGCGCTCACCAACTTTTTCAGCCACATCGCCGAAGCGTTCGGCTTTCCGGGCCTCTTCCTCGTCATGATGGTTGGAAATGTCGGCATCCCGGTCGGGACGGAATTCGTGCTGCTGCTCGCAGGCGGCGTTGCGCAATCCGTGTACCACTCGGCCTGGTGGTCGGTCGCGATCGTGGCTACGGTCGCCGAGGTCGTGGGCGGTCTGATCCTCTACACCGCCGGTTATTACGGCGGGCGCCCCTTCGTCGCGCGCTGGGGCAAGTACGTGAAGCTGAGCGAGAAGAAGCTCGACCGCTTTCACGAATTCTACGAGCGCTACGGCAACATCGTCGTGTTCGTTTGCCGCTTTTTGCCGATCGTTCGCGGCGTGTCGGCGCTGCCGGCCGGCGTTTCGCGCATGCAGAAGCGCTACTTCATCCTGTACACGCTGCTCGGCTCGGCGTGTTTCTGCTTCGGCCTGACCTACCTCGGCTCGGTTTTCGGAAGCCATCTCGACCAAATCGGTGCGCAAGTGCATCGCTGGCTGTACGCGCTGGTTGCGCTCATGGCGATCGCGGCGATGGCGTATGTCGGCTATCGCTATGCATCGCGGCGCTCCAAAGGAGCAGGCTAGCGCCTTGTCTCGAAGTAGCCTCGATGCGTAGGC
>JACRTZ010000241.1 GCA_014304965.1 Vulcanimicrobiota bacterium
GATCGAAGGGATGGCCGCAAGCAGGCGAGCGCGCGCAATATCCTCGAGCCGGCGCATGTTGAGGACGTGCAGGGCCAAGCCACGCAGGCTCGCACCCTCGCCGCGTAACCGCAACGAATCGTTATGCAGTTGCTCGACACGGCCGGCGACCGTTGCGAAGTCGCCCGTCGCACGCATCGTTTGACGGTCATCGCCGGTTCGCTCGGCGCGCACTTTCTCGACGGTCTTCGCACCGTTCTTGCCGTCGGCGCCGATCAGCTTGCGAATCTGATCGTTCTGTTTTTGCAGCGCGCGTAAATTCTGGTCGAGCTCGCTCGCCTGGGCGTCGATGCGCTTGAGGCGCTCGCGCTGATCGTCGGTCAAATTGCGAAGTTGATCAACCTTGACTGCGGCGTGCTCGAGCGAAAAGACATAGTAGCTTCCGACCCCGAGGAACGAAAGCGCGCTCAACGACAGGGCAAAAGCAAGATGACGCGGCGTAAATTCGACGCGGAAAACGCGGTAGCCCCACGGGGGGACAATCTTTATGATGTAGCCGTTTTTCACAAAACCGTCAGTAGTGTCGCTTATTCGGTGCTGGAGTTACCGGAGCGCGCGATGGCGATCGCGGCCTGTTCTTCTTTTGAGGCGCCTTGTTGCGGGACGAACTTGCGAACCGCTTTGCCGTACGAACGGGATTCTTCTCGCGAGAAGATGCTCGTCAGCACGATGCCGTCGCCTTCGGAATTAAGTAAAGCCAGAGAAAATGAAAGGTCCGAGCCGACGTCGCTAAATGAATTGTAACGAACGAAGCCGACGCGATGAACTTCGCGCCGGGCAACGCGTTCCAGTTCGGCCAGCCGTTCTTCGGTCCTCTTGGCAAACTGGGTTTGCGCGTTGCGCAAGCGAGCGAGCGAGTCCCCATCTGCCGGTGCGGTCTCGGCCGCAAGGGCATCCAGCACGGCACGCAGGCGCGGAGAAACGATCGCCACATGATAGAGGCTGATGGAGACGACCGCGATTCCGAACGCGAGTCCGGCAAGCGTGCTAAACGGCATCAGGTCTTTTCCGCGACGGCCGACCGGGAGACCCCCGTGCCGGAATGGGCGAAAGGACCTATGCGCAGCGGGGAAACTGCGAGCCCACCGAGGGCCGGAACATCCGCGGCACACGCCGAGTCCTACGTACCGTTGCTACCTTCCGGTCCTGGCGGGGTTGGCAGGCAGACGTTGCGCGGAGTCCGACCCCCGGCAAGGCGAACCAGATTATAGCACACGCGCGTTCTCGGATTCGGAGGGATTTCTGTGACCGTTTTGACCGCCAGGCTCTTGACGCTTGCGACCATCGTCGCATTGGCGGCACCCTCGGCCGCCGCTTGGGCGCAGAGCCCGACGCCGGCGGGGTCGGGGACGCTTGCGCCGCCCGCCGCGAGCGCTCCCGGAATCCCCAGCGCCGTGGATTATACGCTCGATCCTGCCCAGATCAAGACGAACTGCGCCGCCCAGATCGCAGCCGTCCGTAAGGCGATCGAACCGGTGGCGCGCGCGAGCCGAGGCACGTTCGCAACGGTGGTCTTGCCGCTCGAAAATCTGAGTGCGGACGCCAACGACAAACAGCTCGCGGAGACGCTGCTCAGTCAAGTCTCGAGCGATCGCAAGATTCGCGACGCGTCGCTTGCTTGCCAAAACGACATTAACAACGTGTTCACCGAAATCACCGCGCGGCCGGATCTCTACCGCGCCGTCGCCGCGGCGAGCGCGAGCAACACCGCGCAAACGGAAGCGGATCGAAAACTGACGTCGCTGTGGCTCGTCGCGCTCAAGCGTTCTGGCGCCGGACTGGGCACGAGCGACCGTAAGACGTTCGTCAAGCTGTCGCAGCGATTGAACGAATTGCAGAACCAGTATCAGGCGAATCTCGGGAACGACGCCACCACGATCACGATTTCGCAGGCGCAACTCGCCGGCTTGCCACCCGATTTGGTGGCGACGCTCAAGAAAAGCGGAGCGAGTTACATCGTTCCGGTCAACGAAAGCACCGAAACGCGCTTTCTGCAGAATGCCAAAGACGCCAAGGCGCGTCGCACGATGTATTTTGCCGCCGCAAACAAAGCGTATCCGAAGAATACGCGCTTGCTCGAAGAGGCGATCGGCATCCGCGACCGTCTGGCCCACCTGATGGGCTACCCCACGTGGGCCGCGTTTCAATTAGCCGACCGGATGGCGGGCTCGCCCGCGCGGGTCGAGTCGTTTCTGAGCGATCTCGACGTCAAGCTGTTTCCGCGCGCCAAGAGCGATCTCGCAACGCTCGCCGCGCTCAAAGGCAGCGCGATCGAACCGTGGGACACGGTGTTCTACGACAACCAGCTCAACAAGACGAAGTACGCGGTCGACTCGACCGCCGTTGCGCGCTATTTTCCGGTGGACCACGTCGTGCGAGCGGTGTTCGATATCTACGCAAAAATTTTGGGCGTCACGTACGCGGAACGCACGCCTGCAAACGCCTGGGCGCCCGACGTGACCGAATGGGCGGTCAGCGACGCGAAGACCGGCCGGTATCTCGGCGACTTCTACCTCGACCTCTTCCCTCGGCCGGGCAAGTACTCGCACTTCGCGAGCTTTCCGCTGCTGCCTAACCGCCGCATGAGCGACGGTACGGTGCGGCCGCCGCAAGACGCCATCATCGGCAATTGGCCGCAGCCCGCGCCGGGAAAGCCCGCACTGCTCTCGCACGACGACGTGCAGACGTTCTTCCACGAATTCGGCCACGACATGGCGACGATTCTGTCGACCGCGCCCTACGAGACGCTCTCCGGCGGCTTCCGTCAGGACTTCGTCGAGGCGCCTTCGCAGATGCTTGAAAACTGGGTGTGGGATCCGCAAATCCTCAAACAACTCAGCGCGAACGTGGATACGGGAGCTCCTCTGCCGGACGCGCTGATCGCAAAGATGCGCGCGGCGCGCTACGTAGACAACGCGTATTTCACGACCCGCCAAATCATGCTCGCGCAGATCGACATGCGGTACCATACGAGCGGACCGACGGTGAACACCGACGCGGTCTGGCGCGCGGTGTCCAGGGAGACGTCCCCGCTCGCGACGCCCCTCGGCGCCCATCCCGAAGCCCAGTTCGGGCATCTGATGGGCGGGTACGATGTGGGCTACTACGGCTATCTTTGGAGCAAGGTGTACGCGCAGGACATGTTCACCGCGTTCGAAGCAGGCGGCCTCGAAAGCCCCGTCGTCGGCGCACGGTATCGCAAAGATATCTTGGAGCCCGCGCGCCAGCGCGAGCCGGATGCCGAAGTCACGGCGTTCCTCGGAAGGCCGATGAGTCCGGTCGCGTTTTACAAAGAGTTCGGGGTCGCGGTCAAAGCGCCGAACGCAAAATAGCGTCTTGCACCTCCGGCCCGTCGGGGGGTCGGAGGAGTCGCGATGAAGCTACGGATGTGGTCGTGAGCTGGCAAGCACGGCGAGCTGCGTGCGCGAGCGAACTCCGAGTTTTTCAAAGGCCGTGTGGAGATGCTTTTCAACCGTACGCTCCGAGATCGAGAGCGTCGCGGCGATTTCGCGATTGCTGGCGCCGACTGCGACAAGCATACCGATTTCGCGCTCGCGCGGAGAAAGCGAAGTCAAACCGACGCGTCGGTCGTCGCGAACGCCGGTCGTAACCGTCGGCCCATCTCCGCCGCCCGTCGACGAATCGGAGCCCACGTGAAGCCGGCCCGCGTTGCGCAGATCTCCGCAGGCCAAGTAGAGGTCCAAGGCGCGATCTGACGCGCCGGCCAACTCCAAAGCGCGCGCTTGGAGCAGCGGATACTGCAGGCGCCCCAGCTTATCCGCAGCGATCAGCGCCCGCTCTTGGCTCAACGGTACGTCCCCGTTCCGTGCCGCGACGAGCGCGTCGAAGAGCGGAAGCACAGCCTGCATGACCCAGTCGCCCGGTCGTTCCGCGTCGCGCGCAAAGATCGCTCGCGACCTGGCCGCGACCTCAAGATCGGCCAGTTCGGCAATCGCCATAGCGGTGAGCACGCAGCCGAAACTGCTGTTGAGCTTTTCCGCGACGCCGGCGAGCATCGCTGCCGCCTCGCGCGGTCGACCGTACGCAGCAAGCTCGTAGGCGTAGGGGCCGGCCACGAAGGCGTACGAAGGGAGCAGCGCGCCCTCGAGGCCCCGCTGCAACGCGTTGCGGTCGACGCGGTCCAGCAACTCTTGGTCCTGCACGGCTACGCCGATCGAAATCGCCGCCATAGCGGCGTGCACGCTGCCGAAGAATGCCTCGTGCTCGGTATCAAGCGCGAGGTCGACGAGTTCGCGCGCGCGCAGAAGGCGTCCGCGAAGAAAATGCTCGTAGGCGTGAAAGCTTTGAACGAGGGTAAGATAGCTGGGTGTCTTGAGCGCGCCGATCACTTCGGCCGCTTCCGGAAGAAGCTCTGCAGCCCGGTCGCCTTCGGCGAGGATGCACGCCTGAAGCGCGCCGTTCATCAGCGCGTTGGCGCGACGCAGCGGACTGGAGAACCTTTCAGAGCCAAGGATCCACAGGTTGACTTCGGCGTGCCACCGCTCACGTTCACAAAGGCCCGCCAGCGCGGTCACGCGCGCCAAAGCGTGACTGCTGAAGAGCTGAAGGTCGCCGGCGAGGTCGAGCGGTTCGGTAAGGGCGAGCGCCTCGTCGAAGTGTCCCCGGTAAAGCGCCGCGAGCGCGCGTGAGTTCCGGAAGAGCCGCGCGATTGCCGGCGAGGGATTGGACACCCTGCGCGACTCGCGCTCGATGAGCGGCCTCGGGTCGACGTGCGCGTTGAGCAACTGGCCTTGCAACGAGACAAAGACTCGTTCGTACGTGGCGTCGTCGATCGGGGGACGCTCGGCAAGAGCCGTTTCCAGCGCTGCGCGGGCGCGTTCCGGATAACCCCCTGCGGACGCAGCATCGCCGAGCTTGAGGTTGAGTGCAAAACGGCGTTCGGCGTCGCCGGTGGCGGCGAGCGCCCGCTGATAGGCTGCCGCGGCTTCGCCGTAGGCGCGCACGCCGGCGGCCGCGTCTCCGTAACCCTCGTTGTAGCGAAGCGTCCGGGCTCGATCGCCGGAGGCCCAAGCGTGGAACGCAAGCTCGGCAGGTTCGGCTGCGGGCCCTTCCTCCAGCGCGGCAACGACTTCGGCGTGCAAGGCGCGGGCGTCGACCGCCAAAAGATTTGCGCCGATCGCTTCGCGGATCAGGGCGTGGCGAAATGCGAAGGTGCCGGCGTCGTCGAGTTCGATGACGAGTTGAGCGTCGCGGGCGCGCCGCAGGCTCGTCAGAACCGCGCTCGTTTCTCGCCCCGAAAGGCGGCCCAAGAATTCGGCAGAGAATCGGCGCCCAAGGACCGACGCGCGCGCGAGCAGCGCAGCGTCAGCTTCGGAAAACGTTGCGAGCCGCTCCGCGACCAAGCCGCGGATGGTCAACGGCAGTTCAGATGCGGCCGTCGAGCCGGCGGAGGAAAGGGCCGAACGAAGCAGCTCCTCGGCGAACAACGGATTGCCTTCGGAGCGCGCGATGACGGCCGCGACGGCCGATTGCGGCAGCGAGGCGCTCACGCCTTCGAGCGTCGCACGCGCGAGGCGTCTCATCAGCGGAAGCGTGAGCGCAGTCAATTCGAGTCGATGGACGGTGGCAAAGCGCGCGAGGCGAGCCAAGGTCGCAACGAGCGGCCCCTTCTCGGTCGCTTCGGTGCGATAGGTGACGACTGCGAGAAGCTTCGCTCCGGTCAACTCGCGAGCGAGGAACTGGAGTGCGTCAAGCGTCTCTTCGTCAGCCCAGTGGACGTCTTCGAAAACGAGGCAGACGGCGCGGTGGCGAGCATAAAGGGTCAGTGCGCGCGCAAGCGCGCGCAGGCTGTGTGCGCGAGCCATCGGCGCCGAAGGCTCAACGGCTTCGGTCAACTCGGGGACGAGCCCAGTCAGCCCAGAGAACGCCGTGGGGTTGCGGCGTGCGACCTCCGGCATACGGGCATGAAGAACGCGCAGCGCTTCGGTCACGGCGTAGAACGGAGCCTGCGCGAACGGTAGGCAGCCGATCGTGAATGCGTGCATCCGCGACGCCGCTGAAGAGGCGGCCAGCTCGCGCAATAGGCGCGACTTGCCGATGCCGGCCTCGCCGCCGATCAGGACCATCGCCCCCTGCCCGCGGGTAGCGCGCCGACGCAGCTCGACGAGCGCCGTGAGTTCGCGCCCCCGGCCGATGAACGGACGGCAGAATACTTGGAGGGAAGCGGCCGAATCGAACACGCTACGCGGTTTCCTCCATACTCCCGTCTTCGCCGGTGCCGTAGGGTTGTGCTGGTGAACGTTCGTGTTGATTTTCAGGCGCCCGCCGCATTGGCCGGCGCAGCCTCATGATCGCCTACGAGCCTCCGGCTTCAGGCGGCCCCGGCGCCCCGGCGGAATCCGGCGCGTGCGCCGAGTCCGTCGACGGTGCCGCAGATGCTGCCGGACCTCCCGTCCCTGAGGAGTTGACCGATGTCTAAACGCGTTGCCGCTCTGCTGCTGATGCTTGGCCTGACCTTGAACGCGTGCTCGCATCGCTCGGCCTCCTCGGTTATGCCGGCGAACGGGTCGCCGTCCGGCGTACCGGCTGGCCTCATCCAACGCACCGGTCATATCGTTTTGCCGGCGGGATCGCCGATCGATCCGGCCACCCTGACGGTCTCCAATAGCCTGGGATCGGGCCGTGTATCGCCATCGGGAGGCTTCGCGCTGAACGCGTTCCCGGACGGACCACAATACGCTGCCGTGCGCAACGCCTCCGGGAAGCTCGTGATGACGGCCTTTTTGAGCGACGGCGAACCGGACGCGAGCGTCCATTCGACGGCGCAGACCATGCTATTTTTTGCCCTCGGTGGTTTCGCGCTGCCCTCGACGCTCCAGCTGCAGGTGCTCGCGCAGATTGGGACGCTTGCCAAGGAACAAAATCTCGAGGGCGCGCTCAGCGCCGCCCTCGTTTCGACCGGCTCGGACCCGCTTGGAAGTAACAAACCCGCCATCGGCGCCGCGATCCAGGCCGGCGTGCCGGGTGTGCGCCCTGCGAGCGCACAACGGCGACCGGCCGGCGCGCGACGTGTGCCGAAGGGGCTCACGTTCGATCCGAGC
>JACRTZ010000263.1 GCA_014304965.1 Vulcanimicrobiota bacterium
GCGGAAATAGACAACGAGATTCAGCGATACGAATATACGTACGACGCGGCGCACTTGACGAAAGCGACGAAGGGCTCGATCGAGTTATATCAGGAGGTCGGACGCCTGACGAATCGCCTGGTCGCGTTCCGACGCCTCGTTGAATCCGGCTCCCCGCAAACCGCCACGGAGACATCCGCCAGCAACGTCCCCACCGCCTCGCTCTTGCCGCTGCCCTAGCTTCGTGGCGAAGTCGATATAAGAACGCCCCTTGAGAATACGCTAGTGAAGTACGATGACGCGTCATGGCATTATGGTGGTGACTTCCCTGAGGAGTTGCCCGACGAGGCGGGGGCAACTCACACGGGCATATTCCTTGCCTGGGCTCTTTTGGTTGGTTTGAGCGGGGAATTTCACGTTGACGACTCCCCGGAAGATATCCCAAGGCTAAAGATGCGCTCGCTCACGCCCGGTCAGTTCTTCCTCGAGTCTTGTGATGGGAAATGAACCAACGAGGATCTTAACGACGAAGGCAACAGCTTTGCGCAATGGTATTATGATCCTCAGAATTGTCAGTATTTTGGAGACTATGAAACAGTGCTTGGGAGCGACGTCCTTCGCTGTACTATGTCAAAGATACGTGGGACAATTTCGACAGGATGGGGCCTGTGCTAGATCAACGGTTGCAAGAGTGGCGAAGCCGGACGCGCTCCTCATAGCGAAGAGAGTTAGTCGATTTAGTCGGTCGTCACTTCGCTGTGCACGCATTGTCCTTCGTCGTTGTCGCTCCCTTACGGTAGCTCTGCCAACGCAATTCGGCGTCGGGCGCGGTCTTCGTCGGCTCGGTAAGATAGACCGGCCATGACGAGCCGGTCTTGACCAACGGAAAGCGCTGCAGCCAGTGGCACAAATCGGGATTGCGGTGCATGCGCCGGTCTTCAATTGAAATGAAATAGCGCGAGCCTTTGCGGATGGCGCTTTGCTCATCGAACGGCGTCCAGAGCAGCGGGTCCTCTTCCCAGCCCTTGCGCCCGATGTAGTACAGCACGCTCGGATCGTAGTGCGCCATCACGACGAGTGCGCCGGGAGCAAGCGTCGCATCCAGCGCTTTGGCCGAGCGATAGACTTCGGGCCGATACCGGTAGTACTCGTGAACTTCGGCGCGGCCGAGCATCGCGACGACCGCGAGCAGGACGCCGCCCATCGCGAGCGCGCCTTGGTTCCAGACCATATTCAGATTGAGCCAGGCCTTGATGTGGCCGACGAGACCGCCCGTAACGAGCGCGCCGAGCGGCAGCCACAGGTACAAGTAATAATCCACGCGCTCGACCGTGACCACAACATACGTGTACGCGAGCAACGCCACCAGATAGGCGCCGACGAGCGTGCGATTCGAGCGATTGTCGGCGGCGAGCGCGAGGCCCAGAAGCAATATGAAGAAGCCGGGAAAACCGAGCATCGTCTCGCGCAGCATGAACAGCACGTCGCCGAGGTGCGCGAACTTGGCCGACAGGGCGCCGAAGGATCCGAACGACGCGAACAGTTCGGGCAGCACGTGCTTTGACGTGATGCCGCTCGCCCAGCGCCATTCGGCGATCGACCGAACGTACGCATCGTACGCAAGATACGGGACTAGGGCGACCGCGAGAAAGTCCCACGTCGCCGGGCTCGCCAGCGTTCCGCGCAGCCCGAACCGCGAGAAGCGGATGGCCAGAATCGGAATCAGGACGATGGCCGCGACCGGCTTCGCCGCGATTGCGAACGCCGTCAATATCGCGGCGAGCCAGAAACCGCGCGGCGGCGCGGGCACGTCGTCCTCGATCCAACGGTAAGCCGCATACAGCGCCGCGGTGAAGAGGCAGACCATCGCGGTGTCCGGGGTGAACGTTCGCCCGTAGTAGACGCTGCCGGGATAGACCGCAAACATGAGGGCGGCCGCAAGCCCGGCCGTCTCCGACCGGAATAATCGGCGCGCGAAGTACGCGAGTATCCCGATATTCGCGAGGCTGAAGCCGATCGAGAGCAGCCGGCCGAAGATTTCGCGAATGCCGAAGATCTTGTACAAGACCGCCGCGAGGAACGGCACGATCTGCAGTTCGAGCTCCACGAAATTGGGCGGCGGCCCGTTATAGTCAACCTGCGGATGGAACGGGTTGAAGTCGAGCGTTGCAAAGTTGCGCGCGATTGCCGCCGTATCGCCCTGCCGCCAGCCGGGATGATCGAGAAGCGGATTATGAATTCCGCGAAGCCGCAAGATGAGGCCGAGGAGCAGAACTCCGCCGAGCATGGCGTGCCACCAGGTTAGTCGCCTGATCGGAACGTCCAGTACTTGTTCACGAAAAAGTTGACCACCATACCGGAAAGCGTAGCAACGAACCACGTTCGGTGGCCGGGCCCGAGGTAGGGCGTCAAGAAGTGCGAGACGACGAGCCCAACTACGAGCGCCAGCGCCGAGACGCCCAGGAACTGTAATCCTTGAACGACCGGGTGCCCGCTCGCGCGGAATGTCCAGATCCGGTTCAAGAAGTAATTCGACACGCCGCCGGCCATGAATGCGAGCGAAAAATTCAACAGGTACCGCTGGTGGCGCTCCTCGATCGTGTGGGCCAGATAGCTTTGCAGCAGTGTGAAGACCGCCAAGTTGACCGCGAAGCCCGATGCGCCCACGATGCCGAACTTGACGAACTGCCGCACGCCACGCCGCTGCGTGATCCATTGAACGATGTCGGAGGCCATCAGGCCACCCAGTACCAGTCTGCGAATAGCACCGTAAACAGTCCCAACAACGGGAGTGAGAACGCAACGATCGCGTTATTGATCCATGCGCGATTACCCCAAATCGCGAACAGCACGAACATCGGAAACAGCACGAGCGCGAAGCGCGGCATGCTCATAAGGCTCGACGTGCACATGGGCACCAAGATCGAGAGCAGCATGTAGGCGGCAAACGACGGCCGCAAGCGTGAAAACCCCGCGACGAGCGTGGCGATCATCAGCGCCGTAAACGCGAGTTCGATCAACTGCCCGCTAACCGTCAGCGGCGTGTGGGTAACGAACATCAGGTGAACGCTGTGCCACACGCTGACCCAGGGCGGCGCGAGGTGCCGGTTCCAGTGAATTTGCACGTGCGAGAAATAGAGCGGGTCCCCGCGCAGCACCCACAGTACGGTCATGTACGCGACCAAGCCGGCGGGAAAGAGCGCGATGCCGATGAGGATGCGCACGATCCGCTCCAGCGTGAACGACGGCATGCGCCAATTGGCAAAACCGTTCGGCGCGACCGCTTCGATCGCAAACGGCACGGCGAGCAGAATGCCTTCGACGCGCGTCAGGGCGGCGAGCGCCCCGAGCAGCCCCGCGGCAATCCACTTGTGCTCGCGAATGTAATAGAACGACGCGACGGTCAGCGCAAAGAACAGCGCTTCCGTGTAGACGGCGGAGAAGAAGATGGCCGTCGGAAAGATCGAGATGTAGAAGATCGCGCGGTGCGCGATCGCGCGGTTGAACTGATGTTCCACCAGCTTGTAGAAGAAGAGCAAGCCGAAGAACAGCGCGACGTTCGAGATCAGCAATCCGCCAACGAGATAATTGCCGATCGCCCCGCCCGCGATGCGGGTGAGCAGCGGATAGAGCGGAAAAAACGCCATGTCGGTGCCGTAGTAACCGCGCCGCGCGATGTCGAGATAATGAACGGCGTCCCATCTGCCCCAGACGGCGAGCAGCGGATTTTGCGAGGCGGCGAAATGCTGGCCCGGGCGCTGCCCGATCGTTACGGAGGCAAGCTCCGCGATCACGATGATGGAGATGCGCGTTACGACATAGGTCGTCAGCACGTCGCGGACCGTGTGGACGAAGCGCGCGGCGACCAGCACTTTGACGAGCGCCCAGAGCGAGAACGCGATGAACGCGATGCGGGTGGGCGATCCGAAGGCGATCGGCAGCACGGTGGACACGAGGTAGACCGAGAGCATCGCCCACGAAATCGCGTCCCAGCGCAGTGCCGCCACGATCGGAATGCCGGCGCGGCGCGCGAAGTACCGCGAATAGGCGTACCACGATGCGAACGTGCCGGCAACGCCGGCCACCAGACCGGTGACCAAAACCGTCTCGCTGGAGAGGGCCGTTCCGGCCCCATGCGAGACGACCCAGTACCACAAGAAGAACCCGACGGACAGCCCGCCGCAAGCGACCAAGACGAGCGGCGCGGGCCCGCTTGCAAGCATGTTCGCAAAGAACGTCGAGCCGCGTTCAGCATGGCGTTCGTCGAACGTGGCTTGGGCGGACATAGGGTGCTGTGGTTTCTGAGGGGCGCCGGGGCATCCCCGCAGGGCTCCCACGAGGAATTCGGGCGCCACGGTCGGCAGCTTGGCCGGGTTGGAGAGTATGTGAAGACCGAACGCTACGACCTCGTCATCGTGGGCGCCGGCTCGGGCGGCTACGCGGCCGCGCGAACCGCCCGCGAGCTGGGCGCGACCGTGGCCCTCGTGGACCCGGGCCCCCTCGGCGGCTTGTGCATCCTGCGCGGCTGCATGCCGTCCAAGACGCTGATCGCGACGAGCGATCTCGCTCAAGACATTCGCGAAGCCGAGGTCCTCGGCGTGCACGCGGGCGATCCGCGCATCGATCTGTCCGCGGTGATGGCGCGCAAGCGCGAAGTCATCCAGGGTTTCACCGACTACCGGGTCGAGGCGTTGAAATCGTTTCCGATCTACGAAGGCAGCGCGCGATTCGAATCTCCTACGCGCTTGCTCGTCAACGACGGCCTCGCCCTCGAGGCCACGTCGTTTGTCGTCGGCACCGGCAGCGTCATCGCCCCGCCCGCGCTCAAAGGCCTTGCAGACGTCGGCTATCTGGACAGCGACGCGGTACTCGACCTCGAACTGCTCCCGAAGTCGGCGATCGTGCTCGGCGGCGGCTACGTTGCCTGCGAACTCGGCCAGTTTCTCTCGCGCGTCGGTGTCAAAACGACGATGCTTATCCGCGCAAAGCACTTGCTTTCGGGCGAGGACCAAGACGTCGGTGAAGCGCTGACGCTCTACTTTCGCAACGAAGGCATTCCGGTCGAAACCGGCTCGCTGCTTTCGCACGTCGAGCGTCGCGGCAAGAACAAAGTCGTTCACGTCATCCGAGACGGTGCCCCGCGCGAGTTCGAAGCCGAGGATATCTTCTACGCGCTCGGCCGCGTGCCGAACGTCGAAGGCCTCAACCTCGAGGCGGCAGGCGTGCGTTACCATCCGATCACCGGCATCGAAATCGGCTCGGACATCCGCACGTCAGCGCGCAACATTTTCGCCGTCGGCGACGTCACCGGCGAATTTGCGCTCGTGCACGTGGCGATCTATCAAGGCGAGATTGCGGCGCGCAACGCGATCAACGGAACGCACGAACGCGCCGATTACTCGCTGCAGCGGACCCACACGATCTTCACCGACCCGCAGATCGCGATCGTCGGCGCCAGCGAAAAGGAACTGCGGCGCAAGAACGTCCCGTACGTGTCGGGCGCGTATCTCTTCAGCGACCACGGCAAAGCCGTCTCGATCAACAAGACCAAAGGCTTCGTCAAGATGCTGGCCTCGCCTGAGGACGGTAGCATTCTGGGCGGCGCGATCGTCGGCGCGCACGCCTCGGATCTTATCCACGAACTCATCGTCGCAATGTATTACCGCGCGAACGTGTACGATTTCGTGCGAATCCCGCACCTCCATCCGACGATGGCCGAAATTCTGACCTATCCGGCGGAAGACATCGTTTCGCAGCTCGAACGCGGAACGCCGGCGGTCGCCGCGGCGGCCGTGTGAAGCTCGGCATCGTTCAGTTCAAGCCACGCAAAGGCGATGTCGCGGCGAACCTGGCGACCTTGGGCGAAGCCTTCGCGCAACTGGCGGCCGAAGAGAAATCCTACGATACGATCGTCTTGCCGGAAGCGGCGCTGACCGGTTACTTTCTCGAGGGCGCCGTGTACGAACTTGCGGTTTCGGCGGAAACGGCAGCCGACCGAATCGCCGCGGCCTGGCGCGAACACGTGCGTGACGCAGGCAGTTCGGCTGACATCGCGTTCGGATTTTACGAAAACGCCTCGGGCACGTACTACAACTCGGCGATGTACCTGCACGTCGCGCCCGAGCGGCATCGCATCCTGCACGTGCACCGCAAGATGTTCTTGCCGACCTATGGCGTCTTCGACGAGGAGCGGTTCCTCTCGCGCGGACGCCGGCTGCAGACCTTCGATACGCGCTTCGGCCGCATGGCGATGTTGATTTGCGAAGACATGTGGCACGCGTTGATGCCGACCATCGCCGCCGTCAAGGGAGCGCGCGTGCTGATCGTGCCGAGCGCCTCCCCCGGCCGCGGTCTCGGCGGTGACGGCGAACTCGAGAGCGTCCGATACTGGGACGAATTGCTGCACTCGTGCGCGGTCTAGCACGGCGTGTTCATTTTTTATGCCGGCTTGGCCGGCTTTGAGGGCGGCAAGGGCATGACGGGGTCGTCGCGCGTCGTGGACCCGCACGGCCGAACGCTCGCGCTCGCGCCGGCGGTCGGCGCGACGATCATTCGCGCGGAGATCGACTTCGCCGAAGTGGACATGGCGCGCGCGAATCTGCCGCTGCTCGGCGACCTCAACGCCGTGTTGCCCGATCTGCTCGGCGACGAAGAGCTATTTCCGCGCCCGAATCTGCGTTCGAGCGAACGCGTGTCGTGAGCGCCGCCGTCTTTCCGGTCATTGACGCATTGCCGTACGCGCCCTCGCTCGAGATCGACGGGGCGTTGACCGCGCGCTGGCTCGAAGCGTTTTTGTGCGACGAACTGGTCGAGCGGCGTGGCATTCGAAATGTCGTCGTTGGACTGTCCGGCGGTGTGGATTCGGCGGTGACGGCGTATCTGTGCGCGCGCGCACGCGGCCCAGAGCGGGTTCACGCGATCAAGATGCCCTACCG
>JACRTZ010000226.1 GCA_014304965.1 Vulcanimicrobiota bacterium
CCGTGGACCCCGCACTCACGCAACATGCAAGCGAACTGCGAACGATCTTTTTCGCGCGGGAATTCGTGCCGAATTTCTTGCAAAGCGTGTGGGTCGTAGACGGCGCGATGATCAAGAACGACCCGGGCGTGATCGCGGGCTTTATGCGCGCCTGGGCGCGCGCGGTAGATTACACGGTGTCCCATCCCATCGATGCGGCCAACCGCTACGCCAAGGTCACCAACGCCGACCCGAAATTCGTCGGCATCACGCTCGCGCACGAACAGCCGGGCGTCTACTTCGGTCGAGGCCAATTGAACCAGAGCGCGTTCGCGGTGGTAGCGCAGAGCATGCGCCTTGGAAAACTCATCGGGCCCGAAAAACTGGACCTCGCGAAGATCGTGGACCAAAGTGCGCTACCCGTCTCGATGCGAATGAAACTCGGCGCCGTGTAAGGTGCTCGACTCGTTCGGAGCGCTTGGCCGCATCGAAAGCGGCGGGCGCTCCTACGCGTTCGCGCGCCTGGGCGCGCTCGCGTCGCACGGCATCGCGGTGGACCGTCTTCCGTTCGCGACCAAGATCTTGCTCGAGAACTTGCTGCGCCACGAAGACGGCAGCGTCGTAACGCGCGACGACATCCTCGCGCTCGCGCGTTCGGAGGGAAAGGCGCTTCCGCAAATGATCGCCTTTCATCCCGGGCGCGTGATGACGCACGATCTTTCCGGCGTGCCGGCGCTGATGGATCTCGCGGCGATGCGCGACGCGGTCGCGGAACTCGGAGGGAACCCGCGCGCGATCGATCCCGTGCGCCCCGTGGATTTCGTCATCGACCACTCGGTCCAAGTAGACTTTTACGGAACGCCGGAAGCGCTCGACGAAAATCTGGCGGTCGAATACGAGCGCAACGCCGAACGCTATAGCCTCATCAAGTGGGGCCAGCAAGCATTTCGCAACGTTCGCGTCGTTCCGCCCGGCATGGGCATTTGCCATCAGGTCAACATCGAGTTTCTCGCCAGCGTGGTTGCCACGGACGGAACCGCCGCGTTTCCCGACACCTGCGTCGCGACCGACTCACACACGCCGATGGTCAACGGGCTCGGCGTGCTCGGCTGGGGCGTCGGCACGATCGACGCCGATGCAGCGATGCTCGGCGAAGCGCTCACGATGCTCGTGCCCGACGTCGTCGGCGTGCGCTTGACCGGAGCGTTGCGCGAGGGCGTCACCTCGACCGACCTCGTGCTCACCATGACGCAAACGCTGCGGCAGACGAGCGTCGTGGGCGCGTTCGTCGAGTTTTTCGGCCCCGGCCTCGCGAACTTGACCGTTCCCGATCGGCTGACGCTGGGAAACATGGCGCCGGAATACGGCTCGACGATCGCCATCTCGCCGATCGACGCGCAGACCTTGCACTATCTGCGCGTGACCGGACGCGATGAAGATCGCATCGCGCTCGTCGAAGCGTACGCAAGGGCGCAGGGTTTGTTCTGGACGCCTGACGCGCCCGACGCGGCGTACGCGCGAATTGTCGACTTCGATCTTGCTGCCGCCGAGCCGTCCATGGCCGGGCCGCATCGGCCGCAGCAGCGCGTTTCGCTCGGCGGCGTCAGGGCAAGTTTCGCCGCGCTCGGGGCGGCGTCGTCCTCGACGACCGCGACCATGAACGGCATGGACAACGGTTCCGTCGTGATCGCGGCGATCACGTCGTGCACGAATACGTCGAACCCGGCGGTCCTGCTCGCGGCCGGGTTGCTCGCGAAACGTGCGGTCGAACGCGGCTTGCGCCGCCCGCCGTGGGTGAAGACGAGCCTCGCGCCCGGGTCGGGCGTCGTGACCGCCTATCTCAAACGTGCGGGGCTACTGCCCTACCTCGAGCGCCTGGGCTTCTACGTTGCGGGATACGGCTGCACCACGTGCATGGGCAATAGCGGGCCGCTTGCTCAGGGCGTCGCCGAAGAGATCGCGGCTCGCGATTTGACGGCGGTCGCGGTCTTGTCGGGCAATCGCAACTTCGAAGGGCGCACGCACGGCGCGGTTCGCGCGGCGTATCTCGCATCGCCGCCGCTCGTCGTCGCCTACGCGCTCGCGGGCCGCATCGATCTCGATTTGGAAACCGAACCCGTCGGTCGCGACGATGCGGGGGCGCCCGTGTACTTGCGCGACCTGTGGCCGTCGAATGCGGAGATCGAGGCGGCGATCGCCGCGAACGTCAGCGACGATCTCTTCAAACTACGCTACGCGAACGCGTTCGAAGGCGATGAGCGCTGGCGCGCGCTTCCGGCGCCGGACGGCGAGCGTTATCGGTGGGACGAGCGGTCGGAATACGTCAAACGGCCCCCCTGGTTCGAGGGCATGTCGAGCGAGCCGCAGCCACTTCCGCCGATCGCCGGCGCGCGCGTGCTCGCCGCCTTCGGCGATGGTCTGACGACAGACCACATTTCGCCCGTTAGCCCGATCGGCAGCGAAACGCCGGCGGGCCGCTATCTGCGCGAGCGCGGCGTCGCGCAAGCCGACTTCGTCTCGTACGGCGCGCGGCGCGGCAACCATCACGTCATGCATCGCGGCGGCTTCGCGACCGGCCGCTTGAAAAATCTGCTCGTGCCCGGCGTCGAAGGCAACGTGACGCCCCATTTCCCGAGCGGCGAGCGGCTGACGATCTTCGATGCATCCGAACGCTATCGCGAAGAAGGGACGCCGCTCGTCATTCTCGCCGGACGCGAGTACGGTACCGGATCGTCGCGAGATTGGGCCGCGCGCGTCGTCTCGCTGCTCGGCGTGCGCGTCGTTGTCGCCCGCTCCTTCGAGCGGATCCATCGCAGCAATCTCGTTGGGATGGGCGTCGTCCCGCTGCAGTTCGAGGACGGCGAGGACGCCGCGTCGCTCGAACTTTCGGGCGACGAAACGTTCGACATCACGTTCGATGGGCTCGGCATCGCGGCGCGCATTGTGGTGCGCGCGACCGCACCGGACGGCCGACTCACGACGTTCGCAACGATCGCGCGCATCGACACGCCGCGCGAACTCGAGTACGTGCGGCACGGCGGCCTCTTGCCGTTCGCGCTCCGCCGCTACCTCGCCGGCAGCAAGTCTTAGCCGGGAACGAGCAGCGCGGCCAACTGCGAGGCATCCTCGAGCGTTTCGAGGCCGAGCACGGCATCGCGCAGCGCGCTGGCGCGCTGCGGCTCGAGCGCGTGGCCGGCGAGCATCTCGAACTTCTCCACGATCTGCGCGTCGCTTGCGAAACTGAGATCGCTGCCGCGTTGCACCTCGACGGTCGTCTCGAGCCGCGTTCCGTCGCGCAAGAAAACCTCGACCCGCACGTGGTGCCGCTTCTCGCGTCCCAGCGCCGTGATCGCGGGATCTTCCACGACCGAAACGCGCGCCGCGAGCGCCAGCCGGCGCGGATCGTCGAGCGCCGCTTCGGTGAATTGGTCTACGAACACGTCGCCTTCCAAGAGCAGCGTGGCGACGCAAAAACTCAAGTTCAGTTGCGCGGCGGTCATGCCGCTGGGAACGTAGGTCCAGCCGGCATGCTCAACGGTCACGTAGGCGGCGTGGACCACGATCCGCGCCACGTCGTCCGCGCCAAACGGCCGGCGCGCTTGTAACTCGCGAATCGCATCGAGCGTGGTGTGGTTGCTGGCCACGCACGAGTAGAATTTGAGCGAGATGCGCAACGTCTCCCAGCGTTCGCCGAGGCCGGCCGTCAATTCGTCCATATCGAAACGATCTGTCGAGCGCGAAAACGTCGTGCAGAAACCGCCATACGCGCTCTCGAAAACGGCCTCGATTCCGGTGAAACCGCGCTCGGCGAGCAGTGCGCCGTAGAGCCCGCTTTGGGCGGCGCGACCCGCGTGCATGCGTTTGACCATCGCGCCGAATTGCGCCGCCATTAAGCCCGCGGCTTGCGTTCCGCCGATGCCGAGCGCGTGCACCGTGCGTGCGGGATCGAGCGCGAGCGCGCGCGCGGCCGCTGCGGCGGCGGCGAACACGCCGACGGTCGCACCCGAATGCCAGCCCTGACCGATGTGTTCGGGACCCATGCACATGCCGACGCGTGGCCCGATCTCGTAACCCACAACGGCGGCGGTCAGAAACGTGCGGCCGTCCATGCCGGGGCGTATCTCGGCGAGTGCGACGAGCGGCGGCAGCGTGACCGCGCCGACGTGCAGCACGCCATAGCGGTGAACGTCGTCGAGTTCGAACGACTGCACCTGCGTGCCGTTGACGAGCGCCGCATGCGGTGCGCCAAAACGCTCGCGCGTTCCCCAGGCCGCGCAGGCGCCGGTCGTGTCCACCGCCGACAAGGTTTCGCGCAAGATGCGGCTCCACTCGAGATGCGCGCCGTAGAGCGCGCAGCCGAGGGAGTCGAGCATCAGCAATTTAACGCGCCGGCGCACGGCATCCGGAATCGCTTCGTACTGCAGCGACGAGACGAAGTCGGCGACGCCGCGTGTGTATGGATTCTCGGGGGCGGCTGCGGTGCTCATCCTCGGGCGCTTCCACGCCGGCCAAAGCCGACTCTTTCGAGGGGTTCGGCGCTAGGCACATGTAAAGGAATGCGACCATGCCGCCATCGCTGCGCTCGCTCCTGACCGACGGACGTCCCCACATCCTGCCGGGCGCCGCAGATGCACTCACGGCGCGTTTGGTCGAACGGGCCGGATTCGACGCCGTGTACGTAACGGGTGCCGGCGTCGCGAACACGCAACTCGGCGCGCCCGACGTGGGCTTGCTCACGCAGACCGAGATGGTCATGCAACTGCAGCGCATCGCCGCCGCCGTCTCGCTGCCGATTTTGGCCGACGCCGATACCGGGTACGGCGGCGTGGGCAGCGTTGCGCGCACGGTGCGCGAATACGAGCGCGCGGGCGTGCACGGGCTCCACCTCGAAGATCAAGACTTGCCGAAACGGTGCGGGCACTTCGAGGGGAAGGCGGTCGTGCCGGTGGACGAGATGCGCTTGCGGCTGGCGGCCGCGCGCGACGCGCGGACGAATCCCGACTTCCTGATCATCGCGCGCACCGATGCGCGCGCGGTGGAAGGCTTCGATGCGGCCCTCGAGCGGGCACGCGCATATCGCGCGCAAGGCGCCGACGTCATTTTCTTCGAGGCGCCGCAAAGCGTCGAGGAGCTACGCGCCGTCGGCGAAGCGTTTCGCGGCGTGCCGCTGGTCGCGAACATGGTCGAAGGCGGTAAGACGCCGCAGCTTCCCGCAAACGAACTCTACGCATTGGGCTACAACCTGATCATCTGCGCGAACACGGCGCTACGCCTTGCGGCCAAGGCCGTACAAGAGGGCTTGCGTACGTTGCGCGAGACCGGCACGAGCGCGGGCGTCGTGGATCGCATGCTCACCTGGCAAGAGCGCCAAGAACTCGTGGGCCTCGACGAAAACGATCGTTTCGAGCGCCGTTTGCTGGAGCACGTCGGGGCGAGCTGACCGGCGGCGTGGATCTGCGCTTCGAGTCGGTTTCGAAAGCCTACCGTCGGCCCGACGGCAGCGACATGGTCGCGCTAGAGAACATCGATCTTCAGGTACCGCACGGTGAATTCGTTGCGCTGTTGGGCGCGTCCGGCTGCGGCAAGAGCACGCTGCTCGAGATTGTAGCGGGCCTGCAAGCACCAACCTCCGGCAGCGTCGTGCTCGGTGACGAGCGTTTGCGCGGGCCGCATCCATCGGTCAGCGTCGTCTTCCAAGAAGATTCGACTCTGCCGTGGCGGACCGTTCTTGACAACGTCGCGTTCGGTCTGCAGATGCACCACGTGGACCGTTCCACGATCGAACGCACGACGCGCGAGATGATTGCGCTGGTTGGGCTTACGGGGTTCGAAGGCGCCTACCCGCATCAGCTTTCGGGCGGCATGCGCCAACGTGTCGCGATCGCGCGCACGCTCGTGCTTAATCCGCAAGTCCTCTTGATGGACGAGCCCTTCGGCGCGCTCGACGAACAGACGCGCTTCGTGCTGGGCGAGGAGTTGCTGCGCATCTGGCGCGAGACGGGTGCAACGATCCTCTTCGTGACGCACAGCGTGCACGAAGCAGTCCAACTCGCCGACAGGATCGTCGTGCTGAGCCCGAGGCCCGGTCGCATCAAGACGGTCATCGCGAACGATTTGCGGCGGCCGCGCCACGAACTCGACGATCCCGTGCGTTATGCGGCGCTCGTGACCGAGCTGCGTGAAGCAATCGGGATGACCGCGCGGCCGCCGGCGACCGGCGCGCCGTGAACCGCGTGCTTGCCGTCCGCGTCGCCATTCTGGTGACGCTCGTTTTCGTCTACGAGGCCGTCACCCGGGCGAAGATGCTCGGCCCGACGTTGTCGGTGCCGCCGAGCGCGATGGTTACGGATCTTGACGCCGCGCTGATGTCGGGCGACCTCGGCCCGGGACTGCTGCGCACCGCCACCGAGATCTTCGCGAGTTTCGGCCTCGCGGCACTCGCCGGAATCGTCACGGGCGCACTCTTATCGCGCAGCGCCTTTTTCGCGGCCGTGATCGAACCGACGATGATCGCGTACTACGCGGTTCCGCTCTTCGCCCTGTATCCGCTCTTGATCGTGCTCTTCGGCGCGGGCCTTTGGCCGATCGTCGCGCTCGGCACGCTCAATGCCTACGGCGCGATCGCGATCAATACGCTGGTCGCGCTGCGCGGCATCAAACGCGTGTACCTGGCGGTCGGGCGGACGACCGGATGCTCCCGCGCGCAGATGATACGGCACATCGTCGTACCGGCGACGGTGCCGCAGGTATTCGTCGGGCTCAAGCTCGGCTTCGTGTACGCGTTGATCGGCTGCGTGGCCGCTGAGTTCATCTTGGCGACGGCGGGGCTGGGCTATCAAGTCAAGTTCGCCTATGAGAATTTCGCCTCGCAACGGATGTTCGCGGTG
>JACRTZ010000264.1:0-6000 GCA_014304965.1 Vulcanimicrobiota bacterium
CGAACGGTACGGCGTCGTTATCTCGGATCTGACCGAGCCGCTCGAAGACTCGCCCTCCAATCCGCTGTTCTGCGGGCCGGTGTTCGAGGACATCAAGCGACGCTTGGCGCCGGGCGGGGTCTACGTGCTGCAAGCGAGCACGGCCGGCTTTCACAACATGCGCCTGCACGCCAAGATGGCGCGCACGCTGCGCACATACTATCGCTACGTGCGCTCGTTTTACGCGCACGTGCCCGCGTTCGACAACGACTGGGCGTTCTTGGCCTGCAGCGATGCGGTGGACGTGGCCGCGCTGCCGCCCGAACGCGTGGAGGCGTACGTTGCGAGCCTGCGCGGCGAAAATTTCTTTTACGACGCGGAGACGCACCGCCGGATTTTCAGCCTACCGCTCTACCTTCGCCGCGAGCTTGCGAAGGACGGTGACGTGTTTTGAGCGAGCCGATCGACGTCGACCGCGCGAAAGAAACGTGGGACAAAGCAAAGGCGAATTTCGTCAAGACGCTCGATCTGCATCTCGAACACGTCGAGTACGGAAAAGCGCGCATGCGGATGCCGTTTCGCAGTACCGTTGCGAACAACGCGGGCGCAATCCACGGGGGCGCGATCGTCAGTTTGTGCGACACCGTCTTTTGGGTGGCGCTTGCGTCCATCTATGGGCACACGCAGCCAACGGCGACCGCGTCGCTGACGTGCAGCTTCTTGCGGCCGGCCGTGCCGCCGCACGATCTCGTCGCGCACGCCACCGTGCTTAAGCCCGGCAAGCGCATCGTGTACGGCGAGGTTCACGTCTACAGCGGCGAGACGCTCGTAGCACACTCGACGCTGAGTTTCTTGAACACGCCGCTGCGCGAGGGTGAGGAAAACTGGAGAGAACATGAGCGCTTCTGATACGCTGCGCCGCACGGCGCTGTACGACGAACATCGCGCCCTCGGCGGCCGGCTCGTGCCCTTCGGCGGCTTCGAGATGCCCGTGCAGTATGCCGGGATTCTCAAAGAACACGATGCCGTGCGGCAACGCGCGGGGCTGTTCGATCTTTCGCACATGGCGCAGTTCGAATTGTTCGGCGACGGCGTGGCCGACTGGGCGGATGCGTTGACCGTCAACGCGATCGGCACGATGAAGCCGCTGCAAGCGCGCTACAACATCTTCACCAACGAGCGGGGCGGCTGCCACGACGACGTCTTGTTCTATCGCTTGCCCGATCGCTGGCTGCTCGTGGTCAACGCGTCGAACGCCGGCAAGATGTGGACGTACTTGCAAGAGCGCAACGGCCGCGGCGACGTTCGTCTCGAGAACCGGCATGGCTCGCGGGCGCTGATCGCGGTGCAGGGGCCGGCCGCCGTCGCCATCGTCGCGCCGCTCTGCGACCTCGACACCGCTTCCATGAAATATTACTTTTGCGCCGAGGGGACGGTCGCGGGCGCGCGCGCCCTGATCGCGCGGACCGGCTATACGGGCGAAGACGGCTTCGAATTGTTCGTGGACGGCGACGACGCGCCCGCGTTGTGGAAGACGCTTCTCGAAAACGGCCGCGAGGCCGGGCTCGAGCCGGCCGGCCTCGGCGCGCGCGACGTGTTGCGGCTCGAGGCGGGCATGCCGCTCTACGGTTTCGAGTTGAGCGAAGAACTCTCGCCGCTCGCCGGCGGCCAGAAGTGGGCCGTCAAGATGAACAAGCCCGAGTTCGTCGGCAAGAGCGCGCTCGATGCGCAACTCGCCGCGGATGACTACGATCGCATCGCGGGGCTCGTCCTCGAGGGCCGCGTTCCGGCGCGCACCGGCTACGCGGTGTTCGAGGGCGATCGGCGGGTCGGCGAAATCAAGAGCGCCTCGCTCGCTCCCTCGGTGGGAAATCACCACGTCGCGACGGCATTGGTGACGAAGGCGGCCGCAGAAATCGGAACGCAACTCGAGATCGAGATCCGGGGCACCCGCTATGGCGCGCAAGTCGTCGGCCTTCCATTCTATAAGCGAACCTGATTAGGAGAATTCCACGATGGCCGTTCCCGCAGGGCTCTTGTACAGCAAAGAACACGAATGGGTGAAGTTGGACGGCGACGTCGCGACGGTCGGCATCACGGACTACGCCCAAAATTCGCTCGGCGACATCGTGTACGTCGAACTGCCGCGCGTCGGCGCGAGCCTGACGCAATTCGGCAGCGTCGGCGTCGTCGAATCGGTCAAGGCGGTGTCGGATCTGTTCACGCCGGTGGGCGGTGAAGTACTCGGCATCAACGACGCCCTCGAGAATGACGCGGCCCCGGTCAACCGCGATCCCTTCGGCGACGGGTGGATGTGGAAGATCAAGCTCGCCGATACGTCGCAGACGAGCGCGCTGCTCTCGCCCGAACAATATGAGGCCCTGATCGCGGAGGCCGCCCATTAGCACTTACACCCCGCACACCGAGGCCGACATCGCGGCGATGCTCGCGGTCGTCGGCGTTAGCTCGCTTGAAGAGCTGGTGCGCGTACCGGATGCCGTCGCGCTGAAATCGCCGCTCGACGTGGCTCCGGCCCTGCCCGAACTCGAACTCGGCCGCAAAATCTCCGCGTACGCCGCGCGCAATACGGCCGCTACCGAGTATCTGTCGTTTCTCGGCGCAGGTGCGTACCGTCATTACTCGCCGCCCGTCATCACGGCGCTGGCAATGCGCGGCGAATTTCTGACGGCGTACACGCCGTATCAAGCCGAAGTCTCGCAAGGCTACCTTCAGGCGATCTACGAGTGGCAAACGTACATCTGTTTACTGACCGGCCTCGACATCGCAAACGCGTCCGTGTACGACGGTGCGACGGCACTGGCCGAAGGCGCGATCATGGCGGTCAACGCGACCGGCCGCCGCGCGCTCCTCGTCTCGTCGGCCGTGCACCCCAACTATCGCGACGTGCTGCGGACCTACGCGCGCGGCCTCGAACTCGATGTGGACGAACTGCCGGTTGCCGCGGACGGCACGACCGATTATTCGACGCTCGACGCGCGGCTCGGCGATCAGCGGTATGCCGCCGTCATCGTGCAGTCGCCGAACTTTTTTGGGTGCATCGACGTCCCGCCCGAAAGCGCACGCGCCGCCTTTAGCTCCACGAAAACCGTTCCGATCGCGGTCGTGGCCGAGGCGTTGTCGCTTGCGGCGCTGACGCCGCCCGCGGCCTGGGGCGCGCAGATCGCCGTCGGTGAGGGCCAGTCGTTCGGTAATCCGGTGGCATTCGGCGGTCCGTACGTCGGCTTCGTCGCGAGCACGACCGAGCATATGCGCCGCATTCCAGGGCGGCTGGTCGGGCGCTCCGTGGACAATCGCGGCAACACGGCATATGTCTTGACGCTGCAAGCGCGCGAGCAGCACATCCGCCGCGAAAAAGCGACCTCGAACATTTGCACGAATCAAGCGCACTGTGCCCTCGTCGCGACGATCTATCTCGCGGCGCTCGGTGCGACCGGCCTCAAGCGCGCCGCGGCGGTGAACCTGCAGCAGATCAACCGGCTGAGCGAGCGCGTGTGCTCCGTGCCGGGCTTTTCACGTGCGTTCGCTGCGCCGGTCTTCAACGAGGTTGCGATTCGCGTCCCGGCCGTACTGACGGCGCGACGCGTCCTCGAAGGTCTGCAAGAACGCAAGATTTTGGGCGGCCTCGAGCTCGGCCGCTGGTATCCGCATCTCGACGACTGCATTTTGATGACGGCGACCGAGTTGACCACCGATGCGGAGATTGACGCCCTCGTCGCTGCGCTCGGCGAGATTGCGGTGGCTGCGAAGACGAGCGGTTCGAACGGCGGCGTCGCCGCCGGCGCCGGAGGTGCGCGATGAGCGCCGCCGCCGAAGCAAAGCCCATCCCCCTCATTTTCGAAACGGGACAACCGGGTCGCGCCAACGCGTATTTCCGCAACGGCCGCGGCGCCGAGGAATTCTTGCCGGCGTCGGCCTTGCGAGACGATCTGCCGCTGCCCGACAACAGCGAACTCGACGTCGTTCGGCACTTCACGCGCCTCTCGCAGCGCACATTCTCGATCGATACCGGGTTTTATCCGCTCGGGTCGTGCACGATGAAGTACAATCCGCGCATCAACGAAGCGATGGCCGCGCAGCCGGGCTTCCGCGACCTGCATCCGTTTGCGCCGACGGATCTCGCGCAAGGCGCGCTTCAAACGATGTACGAGCTGGAGCGCACGCTGTCGGGCATTTTCGGGATGGCGCAGTTCTCGCTCAATCCGGCTGCGGGTGCGCATGGCGAACTCGCCGCGCTGCTGATGGCGAAGGCGTATTTCCGCAAGCGCGGCGAGGGCGCGACCCGAACGACGGTCGTCGTTCCCGACACCGCGCACGGCACAAACCCGGCGTCGGCCGCGATGGTCGGCTACAAAGTCGTCTCGCTCAAGAGCGACTCGCGCGGCCGCGTCGGGGTGGACGAACTGAAGAAGGCCCTCGGGCCCGACACGGCCGTTTGCATGATGACCAACCCGAACACGCTCGGACTGTTCGAAGATCACATTCACGAGATCGCGCGAGCCGTGCACGAGGCCGGCGGCCTCATGTACTACGACGGCGCGAACGCGAACGCGCTCATGGGCAACTCGCGGCCGGGCGACATGGGCTTCGATCTCATGCACCTCAACCTGCACAAGACGTTTTCGATTCCGCATGGCGGCGGCGGCGCGGGCCTGGGTCCGGTCGGCGCGGCCGCACACCTCGTCGAGTATCTGCCGACGCCCATCGTCGTCAAGCGCGGCGGCGACGGGTACGCCTTCGAGTTCGACAAGCCGGACTCGATCGGGCCGATGCGCTCGTTCTGGTCGAACTTCGCCCACGTCGTCCGCGCGCTGACGTACATCTGCGCGAACGGCGGCGAGGGGCTCAAGGAAATCTCCCAGCTCGCCGTGCTCAACGCGAACTACGTGCGCGCGCAGGTCAAGGAGTTCTTGGACACGCCCTACGACGAAACGTGCCGCCACGAATTCATCGCCTCGGCCCAGCGGTTGAAGCGGGATACCGGCGTGCGCGCTCTCGACATCGCCAAAGCGCTGCTCGATCGCGGCTATCACGCGCCGACGATCTACTTCCCGCTGCTCGTCCCCGAGTGCATCATGATCGAACCCACTGAGACGGAGTCGAAGGAAACGCTCGACGGCTTCGTCGCCGCGTTACGCGAGATCGTCGAACTCGCGCACACCGATCCGCAGAAAATCTTGGATGCGCCGATCAATACGGTCGTCGGCCGCATCGACGAAACGCGGGCCGCCCGCCAACCCGACCTCCGCTGGTGGCCGCCGAGGGCGTAGCCTAGTCAATCCGGCGCACGGGCGTGATTATTACGTGCCTTGCGCCGGTAGCTCAACGGGTGCGGGCCACGTTCCTCACGCGTAAGAAAGACATTGACTCGGCCAGTCACGGGTTGTAAAATGTGATTCTTAGTCAGAGGGGCTGTGCTCGCCATAGAGCTACGGGGAGCCCGGTCGAAAGGCCGGGCTTCTTCTGTTTCTTTGGAAGACGAATATTCTTAAAGCGGATGTAACCTAGAGGGAGGCTCTGAAGAAGTCGTCGCGCCGGTCGCACGAGCATTTGCGTCGCAGATCGAGAAACGAGGAGGGCGCAATGCCGAGGCGCATTGTAACCGACGCAGTGACGATGAGATGCGGCGCAAATGCCGTGCCCAAAGGGTTTGGTCGGCGGAAACGCGCCTGCGTCGTTGCCGGCTCAGTTACAGAGCGCCCGGCTCTGCGCCTTCGCCGTCTCCTCGCAGTCGCAGCTCCGGCGACCAAACGACCGATGCGAGGACTTCTTCAGAGCCTCCCTAGTCGTGAAAGCGCGCCTTCGGTTCGCGCTTGCAGCGCATCGAGTTCGAAAATCCCTGTGACACGAAGACTTTTATCGGCAAGATTCAGATCAAGAATGGTATTGCCCGTGTCGGCGACGCTCGTCTAACAAGGAAGCCCGACGGCATCGTTATCTCGATTCAGAAATCGCGGCGCCATTACCAAAAGGTTGGGCCCGATGTTTTTCGCGCCTTGCAAC
>JACRTZ010000264.1:6010-6860 GCA_014304965.1 Vulcanimicrobiota bacterium
GCGACAGGATGAACCAGGGCCAGTCCACGCCGCCTTGCAACAGCGGGTTGACGATCGTCAGGATCGCTACCGTCAAAAGCATGCAGGGTCGCCGAAGTGCTTTTTGCGCCCGATGCCAACCGCGATAGATACGCAATTTTGAGGTTAGGACCGCCGACGTTTGCCGCCCTGTGTTCTCAACTGTCAACAAGTAGGAATAGACGCTTGAAACGCCTGATAAACCAAGCAAGCACCTGAGGCGCTTTCTTCTTGGGCCGTGTTGGTAGAATAGAAGTAACGAGCGCCCGGGTTACCGGGCGCGTTTTCGACGGAAAGCGGAGATGCGGATCAAGTACGAGGTCTCGGCCGGCGGGCTGGTCCTGCGCAAAGACGGCGCGTCCCTTGACGCCCTGTTAATCGGCCGGGGTGAGCCGCGGGTATGGTCGTTGCCCAAGGGCCACGTCGAAGCGCGCGAGACCCAAGAGCAGGCCGCCCTGCGGGAAGTGCGTGAGGAGACGGGCTGCTGGGCCGAGATCATCACGAAGCTCTCGGACATTTCGTACTGGTTCTTCCTGAACCGCACCAAGCACAAGAAGGCCGTCCACTTTTTCCTCATGCGCTACCAATCGGGCGACACCGCGAACCACGACCACGAAGTGGACGAGGCGCGCTGGTTCGAGATCAAGGCTGCCAAGAAAGCGCTCAAGTACGTCAACGAAAAGCGCTTGGTGGATCTTGGCCTCGAATATCTCGCCGCGATGGAAGGCGATCCGCTGTACATTCGTCCCGAAGCTCCGGCCTCAACCGTGGCCGCGCACGCTGAACCGGCGATGAGGGAATCGGCGACGCGTTGATCGATGTTGCCCAAGCG
>JACRTZ010000215.1 GCA_014304965.1 Vulcanimicrobiota bacterium
GTGCAAGGGTTGACCTTGCGTGAGGCCGCGCAGCAGCAACTCGGCAACGCCCACGCGCTCGACCAGAGCATCGTCTCGATCGATCATCCCTCGGGGATCTCTGCGCTCCTCAACGGTCAGTTGGCCGCGCATCTGACCTCGCCGCCGTTTCAGTATCAAGAAGTCGCGGCGGGAGCGCACGTCGTTCTGCGCAGTTTCGCCATCCTGGGCCAGCACACGTTCAACAGCGTCTACGTAAGCGAAAGCTTCGCCGCCGCCCATCCCGAGTTCATCAAAGGCGTGTATCGCGAACTGGTGGACGCAACCGATCTGATAAAGCGTCACCCGGCCGAAGCTGCGGCCATTCTGTCACGCGACGCGAACGGGAAAGTTCCGGCAAGCGACTTCGAGAAGTGGCTGCGCCGCGGGGACGTCAACTTCACGACGACACCGCACGGTTTTCTGCGGTTTGCGTCCATCATGAAGTCCATCGACGCGATCAAGAAGGTGCCGAGTTCGATGCGCGACATCGAGGTGATGTCCGTCTTGAACGGCGCGGGCGACTAGCCCGGAGGGCGCGTGCGCATCGTCCGCATCGCGGAACGACCGGTCGGAATCGATTCCTCGATCCGCAACGCCTTCATCGATTTCTCGAAGATGAACGTCTCGACGGTCGCGGTGATCACCGACGTCGTTCGCGACGGGGCGCCCGTCGTCGGGTTCGGTTTCAACTCGAACGGCCGGTATGCGCCGGGCAGCCTGATGCGCGAGCGCTTCATCCCGCGCATCCTGGAAGCGCCGCCCGAGGCATTGCTGGACGGCACCGGCGCGAATTTCGATCCACACGCCATCTGGAAATTGATGATGACGGGCGAGAAGCCGGGCGGCCATGGCGAACGTTCGGTCGCCGTCGGCACGCTCGATATGGCGCTCTGGGACGCCGTCGCGAAAATCGAAGGGCGTCCGCTGTATCGCACGATTGCCGAGCGTTTCGGCGACGGAACGTGGGACGAGTCCGTGTTCGTCTATGCGGCCGGCGGCTATTATCAATCGGGTAAGGACGATCGTGCGTTGCAAGCCGAGATGCAATCGTATCGCGATCTCGGATACTCCGTGTTGAAGATGAAGATCGGCGGCGCGCCGCTGAACGAGGACGTCCGGCGGATCGAAGCGGCGCTCGAGGTCGCGGGCGACGGTGCGAACTTGGCGGTGGACGCTAACGGACGGTTCGACGCGGTCGAAGCCAAGGCGTATGCCGCAGCAATCGCCCCCTACGGCTTGCGCTGGTACGAGGAGCCGGGCGATCCGCTCGATTTCGAACTGCTCGCGGACGTCGCGCGCTCGTACGCGGGCGTTCTTGCAACCGGTGAGAATCTATTCTCGGTTTACGACGCACGCAACCTCATTCGCTACGGCGGGTTACGTCCGGACAAAGATAAACTGCAGTTCGATTGCGCGCTCGCCTATGGTCTGGTCGAATATCTTCGCATCGTCGACATGCTGCGCGCGCATGGGTGGTCGCCGCGGGCGTGCATCCCGCACGGCGGTCATCAGATGTCGCTCAATATCGCCGCCGGGCTCAAGCTCGGGGGCAACGAGTCCTACCCGGGCATCTTCCAGCCGTTCGGCGGCTTTGCCGACGACGTGCCGGTCGAGAACTCGCGCGTCGGCTTGCCCGATCTCCCGGGCATCGGCTTCGAAGGCAAGGCCAAACTGATGGACGTCCTGCTCGAGACGGCGCGATTATAAGGGCGGAGGCCCTGGCGGCGCGAACTTCCGCGCAACCGCAACCCCGGACGTCCGGTCGAAGACTACGGAGAACGACAAATGATTGAGACCACGACCTACCGGTTCTTGAATTTCGATGTCGAGGGCGGCATTGCGACGATCGCGCTCGCCAATCCGGAGAAGCGGAACGCCCTATCCATGGCGACGATGCGAGAACTGATCGCAGCGCTTGACGCCGCCGGTCGCGATCCCGCGGTCAAGGTCGTGGTCCTGCGCGCATTAGGCCCCGTGTTCAGTTCCGGTCATGATCTGCGCGAGATGCGCTGCGCGGGCGACGCCTCGGATATCGCGAAGTTCCGCGACATCTTCGACGTCTGCGTCGTCATGATGGAAAAGATTCAAGGCATTCCGCAGCCCGTGATCGCGGAGATCGACGGCATTGCGACTGCGGCCGGCTGCCAGCTCGTCGCGACCTGCGATCTCGCCATCGCATCCGACGGGTCGAAGTTCGCAACGCCGGGCGTGAAGATCGGCTTGTTCTGCACGACCCCGATGGTTGCGCTCAGCCGCGCGATCGGCCGCAAGCGCGCGCTCGAGATGCTCTACACCGGGGAGTTCGTGGACGCCGCGACCGCGGCTGAGTGGGGACTGATCAATCGCGCCGTTCCCGCCGCGCAGTTGCGCGGCGAGGTGGCCGCGCTCGCGCGAAAGATTGCCGACGCGAGCGGTTTCGTCGTCGGCCTCGGCAAGGCGGCCTTCTACACGCAGATCGATCTCGATCAACCCAAGGCTTATGCCTATGCGAAAGAAGTCATGAGCATGAACGCGTTGGCCGCCGACGCGCAGGAAGGGATCGGCGCGTTCCTCGAGCGTCGAAAGCCCGAGTGGAAACAGTAGTTCACGCGATCGGAGCGGGTTGCGCGGGCCTGTCAGCTACTGAGGAATTGAGGCGAGTTCTTCGGGCGTGAGCGTGCGCAAAGAATATTTGTAGCCCGTGTATACGGCGAAGCCGTAGAACAGAATGTCCATCGGGTTAAAGTCTGCGGTAAGCAGCAGCCACGCCATCCGCGGATTCAGGTGCGCGATGATTGCCGTCAGCGGCACGTGCGCCGCGCTCGCCGCCGCCACGGCGGTCGCACCGATGTTCCCGGCCGCGCAGCCGAGCACCGCGAACAGCGCGCCGACGATGCGGAACGGCCTGTCGATGCCGCGGCCGAGCATGCGCACCAGGTAGCCGACGATGAATCCAACGGCAAGCGCCATGTATCCGATTTGGAAGTGCGTCGCCGCCGTAATCGCCGCCCAGCCAACCGCGGAGATGACGGCGCCCGCGAGACCGCCGAGTACGGCGAGCAGCAGATTCTGTTCGGCGCGAATCTTCAGCAACAGGCGCTCGAGCGCTGCCTGGCGGGCGTCGGCCCCAACGGCCGGATCCTCAATCGTCATGGCGACCTCCGTTCGGCCGCGCTTCCGCGCGCCGGGCGTTTATCCCGTGGCGGCGGCTTCGTAGAGATCGCGCAGGCGCGGCGCGAGCAAGCCGCGCAAATGCTCGGGCTCTGCGAGGAACGCGTCGTGTCCGTGGTCCGAGCGCAACTCGACGTACGCGCTATCCGCACCCTCGGCAGCGAAGCGCGCCGCCGCCGCGCGGACGTATTCCGGCAGAAACAGCCAGTCGCTCGAGATGCCGGCGAACGTGAAGCGCGGCGCGGGGAATCCGAGCTTGCGGTCGCGGGTTTCGAAGAGGTCCATCGCGCGCGTGATCGTCAGATAGGCTTCGGGAACCATGCGCGTTGAGAAGAGCGCGCCTTGATGATCGAGATAGCCCTCGATGTCGAAGCGGTCGCCGGTGCGTTTGGTCGGGTCGCCGCCTTTGCGGTCGAACTTGCGCCCGTGCCGGTGCGCGAACAGCGCTTCGCTCTTGTACGTCAGCATCGCGATCTTGCGCGCGAGTTCGACACCCTGCTGCGGCGTGCGCGCTACCCGGATCGCCTCGCGCGCCACCGCGTTCAGCGCGATCCCCATCGTCGAAAAATGATCGTAGGCGCCGACCGCGATAACGTGGCCGACCGCACCGGGTGCCTGCATCGCCCACTCGATCGCCTGCATACCGCCGAGCGAGCCGCCGATGACGACGGCGAAGCGCTGCAGGCCGAGAATTTCGAGCGCGCGCCGTTGCGCGCGAACCATGTCGCCTACGGAGACGACCGGAAACGTCGCGCCGTATGGCCGGCCGCCCGGGGCCGGCGTTGCGGGTCCCGTCGAGCCGTAGCAGCTGCCGAGCACGTTGATGCCCGCAACCGCGAACGTGCGGGGATCGAAAAGTTTCCCCTCGCCGACGATTTCGCCCCACCATTCGGCGACGCGGCTCGAACCCGTCAGCGCGTGATTGACGAGCACCATGTTCGATCCGTCGGCACGCGGTTCGCCGTAGATGCTGACGCGCTGAACGACGTCCGGCAGCGTGACCCCGCAGTCGAGCGCGAGCGAACCGATCGGAACGTCGCGCTCGAGCGAAGGGGCGATCACACGCCGGCGGACGCGCGCGAGCCGGCGAGCGCCGCGAACGCACCCTCGAGATCCGCGATGATGTCCCTAACGTCTTCGATGCCGACCGAAAGGCGAACCATGTCGTCGCTGACGCCCGCTTCGATCTGCTGCACGACGTTGAGCTGCTGGTGCGTGGTCGAGGCGGGGTGGATGACGAGCGACTTCGCATCCCCGACGTTTGCGAGCAGCGAAAAGAGTTTCAAGCCGTCGATAAAGCTCTTGGCTGCTGCGACGCCACCCTTGATGCCGAACGTCAGGATTGCGCCCTGGCCTGCCGGCAGGTAACGCTGGGCGCGCTCGAACGCGCGATCTCCCGGCAGCCCCGGATACGAAACCCACGTGACTTCCGGACGCTTTTGCAAGAAGGTCGCGACCTCGAGCGCATTGCGCGAATGCCGCTCCATGCGCAGCCCGAGCGTCTCGAGACCTTGCAGGAAGAGCCACGCGTTGAAGGGCGAGAGCGCCGCGCCGAGATCGCGCAAGAGCTGCACGCGCGCTTTGATGATGTATGCGAGGTTGCCGAACGACGCCGTGTACGATACGCCGTGATAGGATGCGTCGGGCTCGGTAAATTCGGGGAATCTGCCCGAGGCGGCCCAATCGAAGTTGCCGCCGTCAACCAGCAGCCCGCCGATGGACGTCCCGTGGCCGCCGATGAACTTCGTCGCCGAGTGCACGATGACGTTCGCGCCGTGTTCGAACGGCCGCAACAGATAGGGCGTGGCGAGTGTATTGTCCACGATCAGCGGCAGGCCGTGGCCGTTTGCGACCTTGGCCACGGCGGCGACGTCGAGCACGTCCACTTTCGGATTTCCGATCGACTCGGCGAAAACGGCTTTCGTGTTCTCTTTGACCGCCCGGCTGAAGTTGTCGGGGTCGGCGGGATCCACCAGCGTCACGTCGATCCCGAACTTCGGCAGCGTGTGCACGAACGCGCTGTACGTTCCCCCGTAGAGCGAAGCCGAGCTGATGATGTGATCGCCCGCGCGCGCGACGTTCAGGAGCGAATAGATCGTCGCGGCCTGACCGCTCGCGAGCGCAAGTGCGGCCACGCCGCCTTCCAACTGTGCGATGCGCTGTTCGAGCACGTCGCTCGTCGGGTTCATGATGCGCGTATAGATGTTCCCGAACTCTTGTAGCGCGAACAGGCGCGCCGCATGGTCGGCATCGTTGAAGCTGTACGACGTCGTTTGAAAGATGGGCACGGCGCGTGCGTTCGTGGACGGATCGCCGGAGTGGCCGCCGTGGATGGCCGTGGTATCGAACGAAAACGAGTCGGGCACGATTACTCCTCCGAAGGTGCGGGCGCGTCTTCCCACAGCGGCAAGATTCCGGCGACGGCGATGCGCCGCTCGGATAAGATCGTCCGAACGGCGTCGCCGTCGTTCGTCGCCGCGGAACAGAGAGCGGGAACGCCGTCGAAGATGGTGGCAGGCACGTTTGCTTCGGCAAGCGCTTCGCGCGCGGGGCGGACGTCGCCGAGCGTGCGCACGCGCACGACGTGGCCCAGTGCAGGTGCGCGCTCGATGCCCGCGACGGGCGTTAGCGTTTGGTCCGGCACGCGAGCGCCGTGACGGCCCGCTTCGATGCTGCGCAGGACCGAGACCACGTCCCCGATGACGGCGGAAGCCGTCGGCGCGCTGCCGGCTCCCGTGCCCGAAAACGTCAGCGAGCCCGAGCTGCGGCCGATGACGCGAATACAATTCTGCGCTCCGGACGGCTTCGCGAAGGCATGTTCGGCCGCGACGAATGCCGGCGTCACGATCGAACCTTCGGCGCGGGCGCACGCGATCAACTTGATCCGCAAGCCCAGACGCTTGCCGAGTGAGACGTCCTCGCTCGTTACGCCCGTTATGCCGGTGCGCGGAACGGACGTCGCGACGAGCGCGCGGCGGAAACCGAGCTGCACGAGAATGGCCAACTTGTGGGCGGCGTCCACCCCCTCGACGTCATTGGTCGGGTCGGCTTCGGCGAAGCCCAGCGCCTGAGCGCGCTCGAGCGCGCGCTCGTAGGTTGCGCCGGCGAACATTTCGGAGAGGATGAAATTCGTCGTACCGTTGAGCACACCACCGACTTCGAGGATGTCCTCGCCCGCCAAGGATTCTGCGATCGTTCGCACGATCGGAATAGCGCCGCCGACGGCCGCCTCGTACGCAATGGTGACGCGGTGCTGCGCCGCGAGGGCGCGCAGTTGCGGGCCGCGCGTCGCGAGCACGTCCTTGTTGGCCGTGACCACGTGCTTGCCGGAGCGCAAGGCGGTTTCGATCGCGTCGGCCGCGACGGTCGTACCCCCGATGCACTCGATCACGACGTCGATGTCGGGCGACGTTACGAGCGCCTCGACGTCCTCACCGAGCAGTGCGGAGGGAATCCACGCCGGCCGCGCCTTGGCGCGCGAGCGAACGGCGATCCCATCGAGTGAATAGGTCGTCCCGCCGCGGACGGCGATCGCGGGGGCCGAAGCGATAAGCAGCTTCGCAACGCCCGCTCCCACGGTTCCGCAGCCCAATAGGGCGATGCGGACGTGCCGTTGGACGGCGTCGGTGCGAACCGCGTGCGCTGGGTGAGTGAGCGACAAGCGATCTACCTTGGTT
>JACRTZ010000170.1:0-2503 GCA_014304965.1 Vulcanimicrobiota bacterium
CATCGCGCCGAGTAACCAATACTGCGTCCTGACTTTCAGGCCGTAGACGATCAGCAAGAGCGACAAGAGAATGCCGACGATCGGAAACCACGGCACGAATGGCGAGCGGAAGGGCCGCGAGAGGTCGGGCCGCTTGTAGCGCAGCCAGATAACGCCCGCGCACACGACGATGAACGCGGCGAGCGTGCCGATGTTGACCAGATTGAGGAGATCGGCGAGCGGAACGATCAACGTGAGCAGCGCCACGCCGACGCCGGTAATCATCGTCATCAAGGCAGGGGTCTGAAACTTCGGATGAATGCGCGCCACGAAGGGCGGCAGCATGTGATCTCGCGCCATCACGTAGAAGATGCGCGTCTGTCCCAGTAACGAGGCCAGTGCCACGCTGGTGGTGCCGGCGAGCGTCCCCATCACGATAATCGCGTTGAGGATCGGGCTGTGCAGCGGCGAGAGCGCGTTGAGCAGCGGCGTATTCTGATCGACTTTTTGCCACGGCACAATTCCGACGAGCACGACCGCAACGACGCAGTAGATGAGCGTTCCGATGCCGAGCGCGCCGAGGACGCCGAGCGGAACGTCGCGCGCCGGGTCGCGGCATTCTTCGGCGGTCGTCGTCGCCGTATCGAAGCCGATGTAGGTGAAGAAGAGGAGGGCCGCAGCCGGCACGATGCCGGCACCGCCTCCGCCGCTGAAGGGTTGGAGCGAACCCCAGCCCAGCGGCGTGAACGGCGTGAGGTTGTGGACGTTGAAAAGCGTTATCCCGAATCCGACGAACACGATCAGCGCCAATATCTTCAACACGACGAAAATATTGTTCGTCGTCGCGGTTTCGCGAATGCCGAGCGCCAGTAGAGCGGACAGCAGAAGGACAAAAAGCGCGCCCAGCACGTCGCACTGCGAGTGGGCGAGGTCCCAGCGGGCGGGATTCCACCACATGTTTGGGTCCACGACGAAGTTCGACGTCTGCGCCCATTTCGGCAAATCCACGCCGAGCGCGTGCAGCCCCGATTGGAGCGACGCCGAGAATTGCTGCGCGACCGGCGCCGCGCTGATGCCGTATTCGAAGAGCAGCGCGAAGCCGATGATCCACGCGACCACCTGCCCGAGCGTTGCGTATGCGTAGGTGTACGCGCTGCCGGCGATCGGCACCATGGCGCCGAGTTCGGCATAACACAAGGCAGCGAAGAACGAGGCCAATCCCGCAAGCACGAATCCGAGGATGACGCCGGGTCCCGCCATGTGGACGCCGAGGCCGATCGTCGCGAAGATCCCGCCGCCGATCATGGTGCCCAAGCCGATCGCGATGAGGTCGCGCGCTCCGAGCGCCCGGCGCAGATGCTGCGGCCGCTTGTCGGACCGCAGCGCGTCAATGGACAGCGTCGAAAACATCCGCAACATCATGCTCATTGCGGGGCCGTCGTTTTGGCATTCCACAGATGTTCGGGGCGGCCGAGGATGTGGTTGATCCAACGCGACCAAACGAAAAGCGCGTCCGATAGGCGGTTGAGATAGGTGAGCGACTCCGGGGTCACCGGTTCGCTTTCCGCGAGATCGAAGAGCAGCCGTTCCGCGCGCCGGCAGACGGTGCGCGCTTGATGCAGAAAGGCGCCGGGATATGCGCCGCCCGGCAGGATGAAGTTCGCGAGCGGTTCGAGGTCGCGCTGACATTCGTCGATCGAGCGTTCTAGAGCAGTTGAATCGTCGGCGGTGATGAGCGGCATGCCCTCCCAACGGTCCTTCGGTAAGGTTGCGAGATCGCTGCCGAGATTGAAGAGCACGTCCTGCGTCCAGGCGAGCCAGCGGTCGAGTTTCTCGGCGCGCGTTTCGACTTCGGTGCTGCTCGCGCGGCCGATGACGTCGGCCAAGGCCGTGCGGGCGAGGCCGACGATGCTCGAAAGTTCGTCCACTGTGCCGTAGGTTTCGATTCGCGGCGAGTTCTTCTTGACGCGCTGACCGCCGACGAGACCCGTCGTGCCGGCGTCGCCCGTGCGCGTGTAGATTCGCGTCAGTTTCGGCATCTCGCGCGAACCTTGTACCGCGAAGGCGCGATTTCCGCTGCGGCGAACGATGGCGGGTCATGTCCGTGGACGTCAAAGAGGTCCCGCCCAAAGCGCCGGACCTCTCTGCTTGGTATAACGCCGTTTGTTACAAGGCCGAATTGGTGTCGCAGGCGCCGGTGCGCGGCTGCCTGGTGCTGCGCCCGTACGGCTTCGGTTTGTGGGAACGGCTGGTCGAAGCGCTCGATTCGCGGTTCAAAGAAACGGGCCACGAAAACGCCTATTTTCCGCTGCTGATTCCCGAGTCGCTGCTCGCGCGTGAGGCCGAGCACGTCGAAGGCTTCGCGCCCGAAGTCGCCTGGGTGACCCAGGGCGGCAACGAAAAACTCGCGGAGCGCCTGGCGATCCGCCCGACGTCCGAAGTCATCATCGGCACGATGTACGCGCAGTGGATTCAGTCGTATCGCGATCTGCCGATCCTGATCAACCAATGGGTCAACGTCGTT
>JACRTZ010000170.1:2529-6727 GCA_014304965.1 Vulcanimicrobiota bacterium
ACCGAGGCCGAAGCGGCGGCCGAGGTCGCGCAGATGCTCGACATCTATGCCGACGTCGCCGAGAACATTTGCGCCGTCCCCGTCTACAAGGGCGAGAAGAGCGCGAGCGAACGGTTTGCGGGCTCGAGCCATACCTACTCGATCGAAGCACTGATGCCCGACGGCCGCGCGCTGCAAGCCGGCACGTCGCATGCGCTCGGTCAGAATTTCTCCAAAGCCTACGACATCACGTTCGCGGCGGAGGACCAAACCCTACAACACGTGTGGACGACGTCGTGGGGTATGTCGTGGCGGATGCTCGGCGGGCTCTTGATGGTGCACGGCGACGATCGGGGTTTGCGTCTTCCGCCGCGGGTCGCCCCGATCGAGGTCGTCATCGTTCCGATCCTCAAGGCGGGCAGCGACGAAGCGCTGGTGGCCGCGCGCGCCTTGACCGCGCGCCTCAAAGCCGCGGGCTTCCGCGTGAAATTGGACGAGCGCGATCTCCGGCCCGGCAACAAGTTCGCCGATTGGGAAATGCGCGGCGTTCCGGTTCGCATCGAACTCGGGCTCAAAGACATTGAAGCCGGCGTGGCCACGGTCGCGCGCCGCGATCGGATGAAGGGCGAAGACGGCGCGAAAGCGGCGATCGCACTCGACGCGTTACCGGATCACCTCCGCGCCACCCTCGAGGACATTCAGGCGAATCTCCTTGCGCAAGCGCGCGCCTTTTTGTCGTCCCATACGATTGCCGCGACCGAGCGCGAAGAATTTCTTCGACTCTTACGCGACCGCGCGGGAATGGTCGAGATTCCCTGGTGCGAACGCGCTGAGTGCGAGGCGCTCATCAAAGTTGAAACGAGCGCCACCTCGCGAAATCTGCGTCCGCTCGAGGGTGAGGCGATGTGCGTTGCGTGCGGCGAGGCGGCTCGCGTTCGCGCCTACTTCGCACAATCGTATTGAGCGACGTTTTCCGCATCGTCGCGCTGGCTGCGCTCGCCGTCGCGATTCCGGGCGCCGTCGAGGCTGACGTTCCGGCGACGCGGGATCTCGACGCGATCGCGCGTGCGGCCGGCAACCGGAAGAGCGAAGCGATTAGGATCGGGCGCGTGCTCTTTGCGGTCCGTTGGCCCGCGCAACTCGTCAAGATTCGCGTGGACGGAGCGGGCAAGCACGAGATCGCCGGGCTAACCCTCTCCGGAATCAAATTTCACGAAGATCTCGATCGTCGAGGTTTTCTCTCCGAGGTCGAACTGCTGATTGCTCGCACGTTTGCGAGCGCAGCGGTGGAGGAAGTCGATCTCTGGGCGACCGTGCCGATCGCGTACGATCTCACGCAACCGGTCAGCGGCGATCTCGCCGTGCCCACGTCGCGCATCGTCTTCGCGGTGACGTGCCGGCGCAGCGAACTCGGCAGCCTCGCGATGCGTCTGCGCACGGGTGACGGCGTCTATTGGGCGGACGATTTTCGTTCCCGCCTGCGCTCGGGCGGCGCTTAGCGGGTCCGAGCGCAGGTTCATTCCTGCCCCCGCCTGAACCCGTCGCTGGTGTTTCGCAAGACCGTGCTGCCTAACGGCGTTCGCGTGCTCACCGAGGCGATGCCGGCGGTTCGCTCGGCGTCGCTTGGGATATGGGCCGATATCGGGTCGGCGGCGGAAACGAGCGAACGGCGCGGTGTCTCGCATCTCGTCGAGCACATGCTGTTCAAAGGAACCGAGCGCCGCTCGGCGCGCGAGATCGCCGAAACGATGGACGGCGTGGGCGGCAACTTGAACGCGTTCACCGACAAAGAAGCGACCTGTTACTACGCAAAGGTCATCGACCATCACGTGCCGCTCGCACTCGACGTGCTGAGCGACATGTTCCTCAACTCGACCTTCGATCGGACGGAACTCGCCAAAGAGCAGAAAGTCGTGCTCGAAGAGATTCGGATGTACGACGATTCTCCCGATGAGATGATCCACGATCTCTTCGTGCGGACGATGTGGAGCGGCTCCAATCTCGGCGAACCGACCATTGGGTACGCCGAAACGGTCTCGGCCCTCACGCGCGAGGACCTGCAGCGGCACATGCAGTCGCACTATCTTCCAAATGCGGTCATCTTGGCTGCCGCCGGCAATGTCGAACACGACCATATCGTCGGGCTTGCAACGTCGCTCTTCGAGCGTTTCAACGGGTCGTGCCAGGTGCCGATTTCCGAAGAGCCGGCGCTGACGCCGAACCAGTTGATCAAACACAAAGATACCGAACAGGCCTACGTCGTGCTCGGCACGCGCGGCCTGTCGTCGCGTGACGAGCGGCGCTATCCGCTGTCGGTTCTCGATACGGTGCTCGGGGGCGGAATGTCGAGCCGCTTGTTCCAAGAGATTCGCGAAAAGCGGGGCCTGGCGTACAGCGTCTACACCTTCCAGCAGAGCTACCGCGGCGCCGGCCTCTTCGGCGTCTCGGCCGGCACCGCGCCGGCGAGCGTTCAGGAATGCCTCGACGTGATGCTCGATCAGATCGCGCTCGTCGCCGATCGCGGGATTACCGATTCCGAACTGAAACTCGCCAAGGAACACATGAAGGGCAGCCTCACGCTCTCGCTCGAGAGCACGGCCAGCCGCATGATGCGCCTGGGCCGCAGCGAGTTTAGTTTGGGGCGCCAGTTGACGACCGAAGAGATCGAGGAGAAGATCGACGCGGTAACGCGCGACGACGTACACGTGCTGGCGCGCGAGCTCTTGGCGCCCGGAAACCTCGGACTGTGCGTGCTTGGCCCGCTCGACGAAGGTTCGATTCGCTGGCAGCATAACGCCGCGGTGGCGTGATTTCGGCGGCGGAAACCACGGCCTTTTGGTCCTCGCAACTTATTCTTGCGATGACCTTCAATACGCTCATCGCCTTCATTCAAACCGGCGCCTATGCGGCCCGCATCGCGGGCGCCAAGAGCGGGCGGGTCGGAACCGCGATCTCGCTCTTCAGTTTATTCGTCACCGCCAGCCGCTTTGCGAACATGTTCTACGCCCCGATGCTCGGCTCGCTCGCCGACCGGGCCGCGAAGATCGTGACCAAATTCCCGGGGTCGGCGGCGTTCGAATCGTCGCAGTTCGAGTGGCAGTTGCGCGCGATCGTCTTTGCCGGCACGATCGGCACCGTGATCGGCGCAATGCTCTTGCCGACCTTCGTGTATATGTTCGTGCGCGGCGTATCGTCGTTCGAACGCCGGGGCTCCATGCTCCAGGCGCTGATACGTCTGCTCGACCCGAACGTGGTCGCCGAGGTCTTCCGGACGGTGCGCATCCCGAAAATCTCGGAACTGCGCCAGTTTTCGACCAAAGACTTGCCGATCAAATTGCTGATCGGCAACGCAGTCGTGACCGGCATCTACGCGATCGGCGTAGTAGCGTCGTACTACGCGAGCATCCTCTTGCCCGACGTCGCGCGGACCGCGCTGCCGGCTTCGGGGGTGGTCAACGGCATCGCGACGATCTCGTTTGCGCTCATCGTGGACCCGACGTCGGCCTACATCGTGGATCAAAGCGCGCGCGGCGAGCGGCCGCTCTCGCACGTGAAGGCGATGGTGTTCTACCTGGCGTTGACCGCCGCGATCGGAACGCTCGCGTCGCAACTCATTCTCTGGCCGGCCGCGATCCTGATCGGCAACGTCGCCCGCGTCATCAACCTCTTGCACTGAAAAGAGAACGCCCGTGAACCGAATTTGTCGCTCGCTGTTCCTCGCTGCCGCCGTCGCGTTTACCGTGCCGGCCTGCGCCGCTAACGTGTCAGAGACGATCGTGGCCGCCCGCAATCACCAAGGCGACGCGGCCTTTGCGAACGGCAATTATGCCGATGCGGCGCTTGCGTACAAACTCGCCTTGCAACTTGCCCCACAAGACCAGCACGCGCGAACCGGCCTCGCGACGGTTCAACTGCGCATTGCGGCGCAACTCTATCAGACCTCGAAATTTGACGACGCGCTCGCGGCGCTGAGCCTCGCCGCCAAATACGATCCCACGAGCGTTCGGCTTGAGGCGCTGCGTTCGGAAATTGAAGCGGCGCGCATCAAGCGCGAGATCGTCGTGTCGAACTATCCGACATATCGTGAGAGTGGGATATCCATCCGTCACGCGTACACGCAATTGAAGATCCCGGCGGCGGAAATCGCCAACGAGATTCAGCGATTCGAATATACGTACGACGCGGCGCACTTGACGAAAGCGACGAAGGGCTCGATCGA
>JACRTZ010000067.1 GCA_014304965.1 Vulcanimicrobiota bacterium
GTGTACGTGTCGGGCGCGAGCGAAATGAACGAGAAATGGCCTCCGCCGTCCGTGGTCGTCGATGCGGATTGCGAAGGGCTCACAACGGAAACCTTCGCGCCGGCCAGCGGACTCGTGGTCCCACTCTGGTCGGCAGCAACGACAACTCCGCTCATCGATCCCGTGGTGCCTGCCAGAACCATTGTTCCCTGACAAAGCATGGACACGAGGACGAGAACGGCGACGAGCGGATGACTGAAACGGCGTTTCAGCATGCTTGTCTCCTGTTTTTAGCTGTTCACTAGTAAAGAACGGTGCGTCGGAATTTCGGCGTGGGAACGCAAAAAGCTCGAAGCATCTTCCCTCGCTTCTCGTCTTAAGGCGCGATAATCCTGTTAATACCCTGGGGACCGGCAGGAATTTGGCATTCGCTCCTGCCGGGATTTCAGACGGCGGCCGCCGCCATCCGTTCCTTTAAGAGTCCCGGAATTTGCGATGGGCGGTCGGCGACCTGAACCCCGGCTGCGGCGAACGCGGCGAGCTTGCTCTCCGGGGTGCCCACGTTGCCCGAAATGATGGCCCCCGCGTGACCCAGCCGCTTGCCCTTCGGCGCGGAGCGGCCGCCGATGAAGGCCACGATTGGCTTCCCCGGCAGGTGCTCGCGGATGAAGGCCGCGGCGTCTTCCTCGTCCGAGCCGCCGATCTCGCCGCAGACCACCAGGGCGTCGGTCTCCGGGTCGCTCGCGAACGAGCGCAGACAGTCCACGAAGGTCATCCCGATGATCGGATCCCCGCCGATGCCGACGCAGGTGGATTGCCCGAGGCCCGCCTTGGTCAGCCCGTCCACGATCTCGTAGGTCAGGGTTCCGGAGCGGGAGATCATCCCGACCCGGCCCGGGGCGAAGACGTGCCCCGGCATGATTCCGACCAGCGCCCGGCCGGGCGACACGAGGCCGGGGCAGTTGGGTCCGACGATCCGCATGCCGGGGGTGGTCGCGACGATTTTGAGCATGTCGTGGGCCGGAATCCCCTCGGTCACCGCGACCGCGAGGCCGATCTTCGCGTCGTACGCTTCGTAGAGCGCGTCGGCTGCGAACTGGGGCGGCACGAACAAGATCGTGTGCGTCGCACCGGTCGCGTCCACTGCATCCTTCACGGTATTGAAGACGGGAACGCCGCCCTCGACCGTGGTCCCGCCCTCGACCGTGGTCCCGCCCTTGCCCGGCGTCACGCCGCCGACGATGTTCGTTCCGTACGCGAGCATCCGCTGCGTATGAAACAGCCCCTCACGCCCGGTGATGCCCTGCACGATGACCTTGGAATTCTTATCGAGATAGATGGACATGAACGCTCTTTCTTAGCAGTGTTCCCGTGCAGCACCGACCCATTACTTTTTTCTCCGGGCGCACTTGAGGGGAGGGCGGCACGACGGCGCTGAGGGGCGTCCATTTTTTGGCGCGAAGCCATGGATGGCGAGAGCGCAAAAATGGTCGAGCAGAAATTTCGCACGAAGCGAAATTTCGAGCGTCCCCGAAGCGCGTCGTGCTGGCCGACCTCAAGTGCGCGCCATCTCCACCGCCATTTTCGCGCCTTCGTCCATCGTTTCGACCGGATTCATGCCGGCCTCGGCGAGAATCGCCCGCCCTTCTTTTTCGTTCGTTCCGGTCAAGCGGATGACCAGGGGCACTTTGCGGAGATCGTTGCCGCTCAAGGCTTCGACGATGCCGCGCGCTACTTGGTCGCCGCGCGTGATGCCGCCGAAGATGTTGATGAACAGCGCCTTGACTTTGGGGTCGTCGGTGACGAGCTTATAGGAATCCTTGACGAGCTTCGCTTGCGCGCCGCCGCCGATGTCGAGGAAGTTCGCAGCCGAACCGCCGGCATTGCGAATCGCGTCCATCGTTCCCATGCCGAGACCGGCGCCGTTCGCGATGACGCCGATGTCGCCGTCGAGCTTCGCGTAATTCGACATGCCGAGGCCGATCGCGACCGCGGCCATTTGGTCGGGGTCGGAGGTGGATTGCGCGTTCCACTCTTTGAGATCGGGATGTTTGTACAGGCCGTTGTCGTCGAGTTCCACCTTGGCGTCGGACGCGATGACCGCGCCGTCCTTGGTGAGCACGAGCGGGTTGATCTCGACGAGGTTCGCGCCGTATTCCATGAAGAGTTTGTAGAGCCCGGTCAGGATCGAGGGAAACGCTTTGTGAAAGCCGGCGGGGAGTTTTGCCGCAAAGGCGAGGCGGCGGCCGATGAACGGCGAGTAGCCGATCGCGGGGTCGACCCAGTATTTCGAAATCGCGTCCGGGTCGCGCTCGTTGACTTCTTCGACGTCCATGCCGCCTTGCGCGGTGACCATGATCGCCGGCTTTTTGGTCGCGCGATCGATCGTGATCGAAACGTAGGCCTCGCTTGCGATCGCAACTTTTTCTTCGATGAGGAGCGACTCGACGCGCTCCCCCTCGGGGTTCTGCACGCCCTTGAGAATCTCCCCGATCAGTTCGGTCGCGAGCGCGCGCGCCTCGGCCGGAGAATCGGCGAACTTGATCCCGCCGGCCTTGCCGCGGCCGCCCATGAGCACCTGACTCTTGAGCACCCACGAACCGGGATTTGCGGCCACGAACCGTTCGGCTTCGTCGGCGGTGCGAACGAACGCGCCGCGCGGCGTCGGGATCCCGACCCGCCGAAATAGGTCCTTGCCTTGGAATTCCATCAACTTCATGGTCGCACTCCGCTCGCGAGAAAAATCAGCCGAGCTTGCCGAGCAGCGATCGCGCGATGACGATTTGCTGTACTTCGCTCGTACCTTCGTAGATTTCGGTGATCTTCGCGTCACGGTAATGACGCTCGACCGGAAACTCGGTCGTGTAACCGTAGCCGCCGTGTATCTGCACGGCTTCGGCCGCATGTTTGCGCGCCGCGGTGGACGCAAACAGTTTCGCTTTGCTCGCTGCGAGCGCGTGTTCTTCACCCGCGTCTCGCAGCGCCGCAGCTCGGTAGACGAGCAGTCGCGCTGCGTCGAGATCGGTCGCCATTTGGGCAATTTTGAACGCGACGCCCTCGAACGAGCCGATCGGTTTGCCGAACGCCTCGCGCTCCTTGGCGAATTTCACGCTCGCATCCAAACAGGCCGCCAAAATGCCGACCGCTTGCGCGGCAATGCCAATACGACCCGCCGTCAGGACCCGCAGCGCATTTCCTAAGCCTTCGCCTTCGCGGCCGAGCAGTGCGTCCGCCGGAACGCGCACGTCGTCGAAGGCGATGTCCACGGTGTTGCTCGTATGGATGCCGAGTTTTTCGGTCGTGCGCTCGACGACCACGCCTTGGCATGCGTTCTCGATGATGAATGCGGAAACGCCTTTGGCGCCCGGTCCCCCCGTGCGAAACATCGCCATCGTCGCGCCCGCGTAGCCGCCGTTCGTGCACCATTGCTTGCGGCCGCGCAGCACGAACTGGTCGCCGTCGCGTTTGGCCGTGGAGCGGAGCGCCGCCGCGTCCGAGCCGGCGTCGGATTCGGTGAGCGCAAAGGCCGCGAGCATCTCGCCGCTCGCAAAGCGCGGCAGATACCGGTCTTTTTGCGCGTCGCTCCCGAGGTTGAGCACGGCCGCCGCGATCATCAAGTGCACCGACAGCGTCACCGCCGCGCCCGCATCCACCCGGGCCAACTCCTCGACCGCCAGCGCGTAGGAAACGTAATCGGCGCCCGCGCCGCCGTAACGCTCGGGAACGATCAGCCCCATCAAGCCGGCTTCGCCCAGTTTCGCGTACAGTTCGCGCGGAAAAGTATGTTCGCGATCCCATTGCGCGATGTGCGGTGCGATCTCGCGCTGCGCGACCTCGCGCGTCAGACCCGCAACGGCGTTTTGTTCGGACGTGAGTCCGTACTGCGCGCGGACGGGCGCCGGAGCGACGGTGGCCACGATCGCTACGCGGTCGCGGTCGCGGCCGCGACGCCGTTCGGCGAGCTTTGCTGCTCGCGCACGATCGAGCCGCCGGGACCCGAATACTGGTAAAAGCCTTTGCCGGTCTTGCGTCCGAGCCAGCCGGCATCCACGTATTCGCGCAGCAGCGGGCACGGCCGGTATTTCGAATCGTTGAAGCCGTCGTACAGCACGCGCAAGATCGAAAGCAACGTGTCGAGACCAATGAAGTCGGCGAGTTCGAACGGCCCCATCGGATGGTTCATGCCCAGACGCATCACGGTGTCGATCGATTCGACCGTCCCGACGCCTTCATACAGCGCGAAGATCGCTTCGTTGAGCATCGGACACAGCACCCGATTGGAGACGAAGCCCGGAAAGTTGCGCACTTCGACCGGCGTCTTCCCGTGCGCGACCGCGAGTTCGCGGACGACTTCGTATGTCGCTTGCGTCGTCGCGATGCCACGAATGATTTCGACGAGTTTCATCGCCGGCACCGGGTTGAAGTAATGCATGCCGATGACCGAACCTGGCCGCGAGGTCGCCGCCGCAAGTTTCGTGATCGAGATCGAGGACGTGTTGCTCGCGAGGATGGCGTCGGGCGGCGTGAGTTCGTCCAGGCGTTTGAACAACGCAATCTTCAAGGTTTCGTTTTCGGTCGCGGCCTCGATCGCGATATCTGCGTCCACTTTTTCGAGTTCGGGCATGGGCGTGATCCGGCCGAGCGCCGCGTCGCGATCGGCCGGCGAGAGTTTGCCCTTGTCCACCGCGCGATTGAGGTTCTGCGTGATGGTTCGCAAACCACGGTCCACGAGTTCGAGGCCACGATCGTTGAGCAGCACCTCGTTGCCGGCGGACGCCGCAACTTGTGCGATGCCGCCGCCCATTTGGCCCGCGCCGACGACGAGTACGCGCAAAATCAGTTGACCCGGACGAGGACGGCGTCGCCCTGACCGCCGCCGCTGCAAATGGAGGCGATTCCGAGACCGCCGCCGCGCCGGCGCAATTGATGAACGACCGAGGCCGTGATGCGTGCGCCCGACGCGCCGATCGGATGGCCGAGCGCGACCGCGCCGCCGAGCGCGTTGAGGGCCTTGGGATCGAGCCCGAGCCGGTTCGCCGTGCTCCACGCGACGGCCGCGAACGCTTCGTTGACTTCCCAGACGTGGATGTCGCTCGCTTTGAGGCCGTGCTTGTCGAGCAACTTTTGCGCGGCCATCGCCGGCGTCAACGCGAGATAGGCGGGATCCCACGCAGCCATCGCGTGATCCACGATTTCGCCGAGCGCTTCGTAGCCGTGCCCGCGCGCGTAATCTTCGCTCGCGAGCACGAGCGCGCAGGCGCCGTCGTTGACGCCGGGAGCGTTGCCGGCAGTCACCGTTCCGTCTTTGTCGAGCGGCGCAAGTTTGGCCATGGACTCGAGCGACGCTTCCGCACGGATCGGTTCGTCCTTGTCCACGACCGTGAACGGCACGTCGCCGCCCACATACGGGGAGAATCGTTTGCTGTCGGGGACGAGGACTTCGGCCGACTCGTGCTGCCAGATGCGCGACGTGCCGTTTCCGCCGACGGTGACCGGCACGCGCGGGCGCGCTTGCACCGGCACGCGATCCACGACGAGTTTGCCCTTGGCTTTCGTGGCGATCTTCAACGCAACGATCTCGTCCTTGAACGCGCCTTCGCCGGTAGACTTCGCGGCGCGGGCGTGACTCGTAAATGCGAATTCATCCTGTACGTCGCGCGTGATGCCGAGATCGTCGTTCACGCGCGTCTGCGCTTGCGCCATCGTCAACCGCGAATAGGGATCGAGCAGCCCGTCGTAACTCATCAAATCTACGAGCGCCCCGTCGCCGAAGCGGTAGCCGAAGCGTGCGTTGAGCGCCGCGTACGGCGCGTTCGACATGGACTCCATGCCGCCCGAGACGACCACGCTAGCCCCCGCATCGCCGATGAGCCGCGCGCCGTGAACGATCGCGATCATCCCCGATGCGCAGACTTTGTTGACGGTTTCGAACGTCACCGTTTTCGCAAGCCCGGCATTGTAAGCGGCTTGGCGAGCGGGTGCTTGACCGACGCCGCCTTGCAACACTTCGCCCATGAACACGTGGTCCACGTCGGCCGGATCGATCTTCGCCCGCTCGAGTGCGGCCCGGATCGCTTCGCCCCCCAGCACGGGTCCGGGAAACGCGGCGAGGACGCCGCCGAGCCGGCCGAACGGGGTGCGGGCGGTCGCTAAAACAACGGTCTTGATCTGCATCGGGTCCTTCTCCGGTCGCTAAAGAGCGGAGGGGCTCTTTCCGGAGGGCTCGCGGTCAGCCCTCGGCGGGCGGCACTTGCGTGCACACGATCCGCTCGTCGTCCGAGCAGCGTTCGCACTCGAATTGGACGGTGACGTGGCCGATCGAGAACTCGCGGCGCATCCTGGCGTCGATCCGCCGGAGAATCTGCGACGCTTCGCTGATGCGCGCGTCGGCGAGCAAGACGTGGGCAGCGAGCGCGTGGACGCCCGGGCCGATCGTCCAGACGTGCAGGTCGTGCACATCCACGACCCCTTCAAGCGCGGACAAACTCGCGCGCACGGATGCGACCGACGCGTGCGCCGGGGCGCTCTCCATCAACACGTCTGCCGCCTCGCGCATCACTTGAAGGACGCCCACCGCAATCGCCGCCGCGACGAGCAGCGACAGCGCCGGGTCGATCCACGTTTGGCGAGTCGTCAGCACCAGCACCCAGCCGACCGCGACCGCGATCGCGCCGAGCGCGTCGAGCGCCCCGGGAAACAGCGCCGCTCGCACGTTGATGTTGTCGCG
>JACRTZ010000044.1 GCA_014304965.1 Vulcanimicrobiota bacterium
TTCGCGCGCGGATGCGGCAGCGTTCAACGATCAGCTCGAGTTCGTTCCGATCGATGTGACGATTTCCAAACTCATCGAGGCCTGCGGTGCGCGGCGCGCCGATTCAAATGCCGACATCACCCTCTACGTCCGCGTACCCGGAACGGCGGAGCCTGACGAGCAAACGTTTGAAGATGCGCTGACCGCAAACGTGACCGGCGGCGGCAGCGTTGCCGTTGCGGATCTGACGTTCTTGCGCGGCAAGCCTGGACCCGAACAGCGAGAACTGACCGAAGCGCTTATCGCTCGCGGCGTCGCGGGAAAACTCGACGCGTTCGCATCGTGGAACACCAATGCCAACACGGTCGGCACGGCGCTCGCCGGAGCGATCGCTGCGGGCGCGGGCCGCCGCGCCGGGCGCTTCGATCGCCGCGCGCAAGCCGAGTTTTTGCTCGACCGCTATATCGACGACTACGCGTTCCATCAGTTCGTGCGTCCGCTGCTCAACGAGGACCTGCGCGGCAAGGACGTGGACACGACGCTGCTGCTTCCCGGCGTTGCGGGTCCTGCGAACTCGCAGAATCGTTCGCTGCTCTGGCAGCACGCGCTCGATCTGCTGGCGAAGATTTTCCCGGAATATCGCGATCGCGGCTTGACGATCACGCTGCCGTGGGACCGCACGTTCGAAACGGAGATCGACGTGCGGCTCGGCGGAACTGCCCCCTAGCGCTCGGAGCGCTCGCAGAGTTCGGTCAGCACGCCGCCGGTGCTCTTGGGATGAAGAAAGGCGATCGTGTTGCCGTGCGCGCCCTTGCGCGGCGTTTCGTCGATCAAGCGCAGGCCGCTCGCCTTGAGGCGCGCGAGTTCGACTGCAATGTCGTCAACGCGGTAGGCGATGTGATGCAGCCGCGACTTCGCGTCGCCGCGAAAGCGTTCGATCGGCGAATCTTTTGAGAGCGGCTCGAGCAGTTCGATGACCGCGCTGCCGGCGTCGATCCCGACGATGCGCACGCCTTGCTCGGCGACCGTCTCGCGATAGGCCTCGCGGAAGCCGAGCGCTTCGACGTACCAGCGCGCAGTCGCTTCGAGGTCGGCGACGACCAGCGCGACGTGATCGAGCGTGCGCTCGGCCACGCCTAGCCGCGTCCCACGTAAGGCATCTTCGTCGCCATCACCGTCATGAACGCGACGTTCGCATCGAGCGGAAGGCCGGCCATGTACAGCACGGCGTTCGCGACGTGCGCCGCGTCTATGCGCGGCTCGACCTCGCGCGTGCCGTTCGCCTGCAGCACGCCCTTGGCCATCCTCTCGGTCATGTCGCTCGCCGCGTTGCCGATGTCGATTTGACCGCAGGCGATGTTGTACTTGCGCCCGTCGAGCGAGGTGGATTTCGTCAATCCGGTGATGGCGTGCTTCGTCGCGGTGTAGGCGATCGAGTTCGGACGCGGCGCATGGGCCGAGATCGAGCCGTTGTTGATGATGCGGCCGCCTTGCGGGTCCTGAGCCTTCATCAATCGCACCGCCTCTTGCGTGCAATAGAACGTGCCGTTCAGATTGGTGTCCACGACGGCTCGCCACTCGGCGACCGAAATGTCTTCGAGAAGTACGCCCGGCATGTTGGTGCCGGCATTGTTGAAGAGAAGGTCCAAACGACCGAAGGTCGATTTCACCCGCGCGAAGAGCGATGCAACCGAAACCGGGTCGGAAATGTCGGTGGCTACGGCGAGCGCCTGCGAACCCGCGACGCGAATCTTTGCAGCGACCTCATCGAGCATGTCCGCGCGCCGGCCCGCACACACGACGGAATATCCGTGCTCGCCCAAGGTGCAGGCTGTCGCTCGACCCACGCCGCTGCCCGCTCCGGTGACGAGGGCGATCTTGTTCAGGCGACGACCTCGTGCGCGACGTACGTGCCGAAGACGGCCCGTAGCGTGTTGCAGATTTCGCCGAGCGTCGCGCCGGCGTCGATCGCTTCGACGAACGGCGGCATGAGGTTGTCGGAACCGCGCGCTGCCCGCTCGATGTCGGCGAGGCGCGTTGCGACCGTCGGGGCGCTCCGCTCGGCGCGGTAGCGCGCCAGCCGTTCGACTTGCGCGCGCTCGACGGCGGGCTCGATGCGTTGAAGCGCCATCTCGCGGCCGGCCTCGCCGGGCTCCGCGAAGCGGTTGACGCCGACGACGACCTGCGTGCCGTCTTCGATCGCTTGCTGTGCGCGGTATGCGGACTCGGCGATGCGCGACTGCATGAATCCGCTCGCGATCGCGTCGACGCTTCCGCCGAGCGCGTCCACCTCCGCAATCAGCACGCGGGCCCGCTCGAGGAGTTCGGCGGTCAGGCTTTCGACGTAGTACGACCCGGCGAGCGGATCCGTCACGCCGGCGGCGCCGCTTTCGTAGCCGATGATCTGCTGCGTTCGCAGCGCCAGGCGGGCCGACTCCGCGGTCGGGAGGGCAAGCGCCTCATCTTTGCCGTTGGTATGCAGCGACTGCGTGCCGCCGAGGACCGCCGCCATCGCCTGGATGGCGACCCGCACGACGTTGTTGTCCGGCTCCTGCGCGGTGAGGGTCGAGCCGCCGGTTTGCGTGTGGAAGCGGAGCATGTGCGAGCGCGGGTCCTTCGCGCCAAACTCGTCGCGCGTGATCTGCGCCCACAGCAAGCGGGCGGCGCGAAACTTCGCGACCTCTTCGAAAAAATCGTTGTGCGCGTTCCAGAAGAACGAGATGCGCGGCGCGATCGTATCTACGTCCAGGCCGGCCGCGCGTGCGGCGTTCAGATATGCTTTGGCGTTGGCGAGCGTGAAGCCGATCTCTTCGACGGCGGTCGAGCCGGCTTCGCGAATATGGTAGCCGGAGATCGAGATCGTGTTCCATTGGGGTACTTCGCGCGCGCAATACGCCATCACGTCGGTCACGAGGCGCATCGAGGCTTTCGGCGGATAGATGTACGTGCCGCGCGCGACGTACTCTTTGAGGACGTCGTTTTGGACCGTGCCGTTGAGCTTGTCGAATGCAATGCCGCGACGCCGCGCGACGGCCAGGACCATCGCGAGCAAAATGGACGCCGGCGAATTGATCGTCATCGAGACGCTGACGGAATCGAGCGGAATGCCGTCGAGCAGTGTTTCCATGTCGCGCACGTGATCGATTGCCACCCCGACCTTGCCGACTTCGCCGCGTGCTTGCGGGGCGTCCGAATCGTAGCCGAGTTGGGTCGGGAGATCGAAAGCAACGGAAAGTCCGGTTTGGCCTCGCGCAAGCAGATAGCGGTAGCGTTCGTTCGATTCGGCTGCGGTCGCGAAGCCCGCGTACTGGCGCATCGTCCAGAGACGCGCGCGGTAGCCGTCCTTGCGCAAACCCCGCAAGTACGGAAATACACCCGGCTCGCCGCCCTCGAGCGTTTCTGCGGCCTCTTCGCCGTCGTGGGGGCCGTAAAACGGCTTGAGGGGGATTCCGCTGCCGTTGACATCGCGCGCGTGCGACGGAGGCATCCCGTTCTTCGCCATGCCCTTACGTTCGGGGATTCCGCGCGCGAGCCCCGGCGACGTAGATCAGCGCGAGGGCGAGGCTGAGCGGCAGCGGCCCGATCGTTTTCCAGGTGCCCGGCACGTGGCCGAGCGCGATCTCAACGGCGGTCAAGATCGCGGCAAAGGCCTGGTCGAGCGCGAGTACCCAGAGCAGCGGACGGAAGCGCTCGATGTCGCGCAGCACGAGCAGATAGACGAGCGCGACGACGATGAACTCGCCGCCGGCGATCGCCATCGCCGCCGGATCGAGCGCCGGCACGTCGAGCAGCGGGCCCATCAGCGAGGGGAAGAAGAGCGCGAGTATGCCGACGGCGCCGTCGATCAGGAGGCCGAGCATCAGGGCGATCCGGACGATACGAGCGAGCACGTGCGCGTTACTCGAGGGTAACGATCGGAGCGTTCGCTTCGACGGTGTCGCCTTTGGCGGCATGCACCTTGGCGACGGTCCCCGCGCGGTGCGCGCGAACTTCGTTCATCATCTTCATCGCCTCGATCACCGCGACGACCTGACCTTCGGTAATCGCTGCGCCCTGCGCCGCCTGGAGTTCGACGATAGCGCCGTGCATCGGCGAGACGACGTCGTTGCCGCTCGCTGTGCGGCCGCTGCGCGCTTTTCCGGCCGGTTTGGGCGCGCTGCGCCGAGCCGTGCCGGTCACGCCTGCGGGGCGGTCGAGCAGCCGAACGCGGAAGAGCCGGTCGTTCACTTCGACGCGCATGACGTCGTCGTCCGGAGGCGCCGCAGGGTTCGATTCCTGTTTCGCCGCGGCGAGGCCGTTCGTTGGACGCCAGCCCGACGCGAACGTTTCGAGCGTTGCCGTCCCGTAATTGCCGCGCCGCACGGCGGGCGCGTCGTTGAGTGCGCGCAGGAACGAGAGGGTCGTCGGAACGCCCTCGATGCGGTAATCGGCGATCGCGCGGCGCAAGCGCGACTGCGCCTGGGGGCGGTCGGGAGCCCAGACGATCAGCTTTGCGATCATCGAGTCGTACTCGGCGCCGATCGTCGTTCCGGCGGCTGCCGCCGAATCCACGCGCACGCCGAAACCGGCGGGCTCGCGGTAGGCCGCAATCGTGCCCGGTGCCGGCGCGAAGCCGTGCGCCGGATCCTCCGCGTTGACGCGGACCTCGATCGCGTGGCCGCGGAATTCGACCGCTTCTTGGCCGTAGCCGAGCGGTTCGCCGGCGGCGACGCGCAACTGTTCGCGAATCAGGTCGAGCCCGCTGACCATTTCCGAAATCGTGTGCTCGACTTGAATGCGCGTATTCATCTCAAGGAAGAAGAAGTCGTCGCCGGCCACCAGTGTCTCGATCGTGCCGACGCTGTCGTAGCCGATCGCTTTGGCCGCGCGAACGCCGGCGTGCCGTAGCGCCTTGCGTACGCGCTCGGAAATGAGGGCCGGCGTTTCTTCGTACAACTTCTGGTGTCGCCGTTGCAACGAACAATCGCGCTCGCCCACGTGTACGACCGTCCCATGCTTGTCGGCCAAGATCTGCAGTTCGACGTGTTTGGGGTTTTCGAGATAGCGTTCGGCGTAGATCGTCGGGTTCTTGAAGTACGCTTCAGCCTCGCGGCGCGCGGTCGTAAATGCCGATTCGACCTCGTCGATGGTGCGCGCGACCTTGAGACCTTTGCCGCCGCCCCCGCCCGACGCTTTGAGCGCGAGCGGCAGCCCGTATTCTTTTGCGGCCGCAAGCGCTTCGGCGGGCGTCGCGACGGCTTCGGTACCGCCGGGAACGACCGGCACGCCGGCGGCGATCATCGCTTGGCGGGCGCGAATCTTGTCGCCCATCGCGTCGATCGCGTCGGCATGCGGGCCGACCCAGGTCAAGCCCGCGGCGACGACCGCGCGCGCGAAACTTGCATTTTCGGCGAGAAAGCCGTAGCCGGGATGGATCGCGTCGGCCCCCGAGCGAACCGCCGTTTCGAGCAGACGGTCCACGTTGAGGTAACTGGCCGCAGGCGATGCGGCACCAAGCAAATACGCTTCGTCGGCGTACGCGACGTGCGCTGAGGCGCGATCGGCCTCCGAATAGACGGCGACGATCGCGAGCCCCATTTCTTTCGCGGTTCGCATCACGCGCAACGCGATCTCGCCACGGTTGGCGACGAGCAATGTTTTCAGCGTGAAAACTCCGTGGATTCGTAGTCGCGGGCGGCGAGGCGCCACGAAGATGGACGTGGCGACGCGGGTTGCTCGGGCGCTGCGGCGAGTGCGGTCAGCGCTGCGAGAATTGCCGCGACCTCGTCGCCGCTCGGCGCCGGACTCGTGTCGGCGGTGACAACAATCTTCATCAGGCCTTCGGCATCTCGGTAAACATGCCCATCGCATGGTAGCCTGCGTCTACGAAATGCACGTCGGCCGTCACGGCGCTCGAGAGGTCCGAAGCGAGATAGACGGCCGTGTTGCCGACGTCTTCGGGCGTCACGTTGCGGTGGAGCGGCGCCGAGGCGCCGACTTTGTCGAGCATGCCCTTGAAGCCGGCGACTTGCCGCGAACTCGCCGTGCTGATCGGCCCGGCCGAGATCGCGTTGACGCGGATGCCGCGCTCGCCCAGATCGAACGCGAGGTATCGCACGATCGCCTCGAGTGCCGCTTTGGAGATACCGGCCACGTTATAGTTCGGCACGATTGCGGTTGCGCCCAGGTACGTCAACGCCATAATGCTCGCGCCGTCGTTCAGTACGTTCACGAGCGCGTTAGTCAGGCCGATGAGCGAATAGGCCGAGATGTCGAGCGCGAGCGCGAAGCCGTCGCGCGAGGTCGCGAACACCTTGCCGCCGAGGTCTTCCTTTTTGACGAAAGCGATCGAATGGACGAGCACGTCGAGCGACTCGTAATCGTTCTTGATATTCTTCGCGAGTTCCGCGAGCGCTTTGTCGGACGATACGTCGCACGGATACGCCTTGCCGCCGCCGAGTTCGGCCGCGAGCTTTTCGACCTCGTCGCGAACGCGCTCACCTTGATAGATGTAGGCGACCCGCGCGCCGTGCGCATGGAACGCGCGCGCGATGCCGGTTGCGATGCTCCAGCGATTCGCAACGCCGGTGATCAGTGCCGTCTTGCCGTCCAACAACCCCATACCGGCGCCATATCGCCGCGAGGTTCGGCTGCCCTTCTGGAACGGCGTCGCGGCCGCGAAAGGGGGCACTTGATCGGCAGGTGGGAGCGCGGGCGCAGGTCACAACCCTGTATCTGT
>JACRTZ010000235.1 GCA_014304965.1 Vulcanimicrobiota bacterium
CACGTTTCTCGTCGTGGACACGCACTGGCACTCGACGCTCGAGTTTATCCTCACCGCGCCCGACCGGCTACATGGAATCTACACGTCCGACGAGCTGCCGGCGATGCTCGGCGAGTACGAGTACGATTATCCGGGCGATTCGGAATTGGCGCACGCGATCGTCGCGGAAGCGACCTCGGCCGGCATCCCGGCGCTCGCGTCGGCGCATCGCGGGTTGCCGGTGCATTACGGGACGCTCAACCCCATGCACTATTACAACCCGGGGCCGCACAAGAAGCGTGTCCTCGCGATGAGCGCCTGCGACACCGCCGAAGCCGAACCAAACCTTCACATGGGCGAAGCGATCGCGCGAGCCGTCGCCCGAACCGGACGGCGCGTGCTGCTGGTTGCGTCGGGCGGCATGTCGCACCGTTTCTGGCCGCTGGCGACGATCCGGGAGCGTGCGAGCGCCGATCCCGGCGACGTCAGTTCGCCCGAATGCCGCGCCTGGGACGAGCGCATCATGGACTGGTGGCGCGCGGGCGATCACGCCGCGGTGCTCGCGCAGGCCGACGAATTTCGCCGCGTCGCCTCGCCGGAGGGACGGTTCGCGCACTACCTGGTTATGGCCGGTGCGTTTGGCGGGGCAGCGTGGAAGACACGCGGCGAACAGTTCGGCCGTTACGAGGCGGCCATCGGCACCGGCCAAGCCAACTTCTGGTTCGTCGCGTAGGCCAGCATGAAAAAGGTGGTGCTCTTTAGCCGACGGCTTGGTTATGTTGCGGTGGACCTACCCGACGGTGTCGGTGAGATCAATGAGACCTACCTTCGCCTAGAACGAGAGCTCGAGGGCCTAGGCATTCGCGTCGGCCTCGAAGGGCTCGAGTTTCGACAGTATCTTCCGAATTGAAGCGCGCGCAACCGCTGCTTCTGCGCTGGCTGCGCGAAAGCGACGACGCCAATACCAAGAGTGTATCGTCCGACTTTTGACCGCCGCGAACTCAAGGAAAACGCCTCGGAACTGCTTGACGCGTTCGATCGGGATGCCGGCGACTCGAATTTGCGCTGGTCGATCGGAAACGCTATGAGTGTAGTGGCCGGCGACGAACAATTCGCGCGGATCGCCGCAATCATCGAAACGAAAAGCTTCGGGAAGAGCCGCCAAATGTTCGTGAGTTCCCTCACGAAAATGCGGCGCATGGAGAATATTGTGAAAGCCCGACAGTTGCTGACCGCTTGCATCGATGATCACGAGGTCAGGCTTCATGCTATTCGTGCTTCGGGTGTACTTCGTGCTACTGAAGCAAGGGCGAAGCTCGAGGCGTGTCTTCTAGAGGAAAAAGCTTGGATCCGCAAAGCAGCGAAAAATGCGCTGCAGCGGATGGAGCGGCCCGTCCCCAAACACCTGAAATCCTAGGTCTTCTGCAACTGCTTCCATTCGGCGCGCGAGATGCCGTAGATGAGAATGTCCCTGTTCCAGCGCTCGGCGCGGCGTTGTTTGAGTAAACGCATGTCGTTGCGCTCGGCGACCGCGATGGATGGAGCGTTGCGCGGGTCGATGAACGAGACGACGCGGTCGGCGTCAAACGTTCGAAAAACCCAATCCCGCGCGCCGCGGGCGGCTTCGGTAGCGTAGCCATGGCCCCAGTGCTCGGAAGCGAGCAGATAGCCGACTTCGTAGTCGAAGCGAACGTCGACGTGCTGGGGCAACGGACCGCATTGGCCGACGAACGCTCCGTCGCTCAGGCGCTCCAGCGCGAAAAACCCCGTTCGATGCTCGGCCCACGACCGCTCGCTCCAGTCGAGCCACGCTTGCGTCTCGGCGCGGTCTTTGAGACCTGGATAATAGCGCATGGCCCCTGGGTCTTGAAACATCGCGAACAGCGCGTCAACGTCTTGCTGCCCAAGCCGGCGCATGCGCAGACGTTCGGTCTGAATCCCGAGTTCGCTCACTTGCCGAGGACGACGTAGCCGCCGCGGTCCTTGAAAATGACCGACTCAATCAGCCATTTCGCGCGCCGCAGCGCGTTGCGCCGCACGTCAACCGGGTGCGGATAGACGCGATGGGTCGCAAAGCCGGCAGCGCTTCCGGCCGCGACGATGCGCGAGGGCGGCATGTCGCGCTCCGTCACATTGTGGGCGGCGATCGCCGCGCGCGTCACCGGGTTGTTTTCGTGCCCGTGGCCGGGCTCCGAGGTGACGCAGACGCCGCCCGGGCGCAGCGCGCGGTAGGCGCCGCGCAGCACGGCACGCTCGTCCTCGGAATGGTGCAGTGTGTCGTACAGCGTCACGCAGTCGAACTCTGCGTCGTACGCGAGTGCTTCAAAATCGCCCACCGCGAACGTGAGATTCGTCAGCCCGTCGCGTGCCTTGTTGTCGTTTGCGAGTTCGATCATGTCGGGCGCCAGATCGAGACCCGTGACGTCGTAACCGATTTTCGCGAAAAACACGCTCGTCCAGCCGCTGCCGCAACCGAGGTCGAGCAGCCGGCCGGGCGGGGGCGGCAGCAGCGAGATCATCCCGCCGAGAATCTGCAGCAGCCAACCACAGGCGACGTCCGAAAACGGCTTCCCCGCCGCATGGCGCGCGTGGTCCGGTCCGATGGACTTGAGATAATCGATCTCGCCTTGCTTCGACATGAGTTCTCATCCATTCGCACTCACGACAGGCGCGACCCCGCAAGCGTCGTACAGTCGGGGCATGAAGAACGAAGCGACGATCGACGGCATCACCGTCGCCGGACAGTTGACCGACGAAGAGCTCGCCGGACTCAAGAACGGCGACTTCAAGACGATCGTCAACGTTCGCATGCCCGAGGAATTGGACGAACCGGAGCGGCCGAAGATTCCGTCGGAACTGAGCTATCACGAGATCGGTTTCACCGGCGCGACGCTCTCCCGCGAACACGTCGGTGCGGTGCGCGCCGCTCTCGACGCGTCCGAAGGCAAAGCGCTCATTCATTGAGCGGGCGGAACGAGGGCCGCGGTCGTGGCCGCCATCATCGCCGCTGAAAAAGCTTCCACCGACGCCGAGGACGCGCTTCGACGCCTGAGGGAGGCCGACTACGACGTCGCCGGCACTCCCTACGAACTCTTCGTCCGAAAATACTTTACGGCGTAGCCGCCTTTACAACGTAAACCAGACCTGGTGGCGGTCGACGGCCATGTGGATGTCGTCGGCGCGCATGCCGTTGTGATCGGTGTCGGTGTACTTGTACGTCCCGGTGCTGCCGCCGTACGGCTTCATCCGTAAGAGTGCGGCTGCAAGCGAGTCGCCGTCGTACTTGCCCTTTGCCTCGGTCAGCGCGAGCGCCGCCAAATGTGCGGCGTCCCATGCAAACGACGCGAAGTTGTTCGGCCGCGTGTTGTACGCGGCGCGGTAGGCGGTCAGGAATTTCCGCTGCGGGGCGTTCGGATGCGTAACGTTGAGGTCCATGTCGGCGAGAACGCCCTCGCCGTCTTTGCCGGCAATGCGCAGGAAGTTGTCGGAGACGATGCCGGTCGAGCCGACGACGTTGATGTTCATCCCCAGCTGCCGGATCTGGCGCACGGCAAGCGGCGCGACGGGCGACGCGGTCCAGATGAACACCGTGTCGGCGCCGGACGCCTTCACTTTGCCGAGTTGCGCGGTAACGTCGCTCGCGTTGATCGGGAACGGTTCGTCGTCCACGATCGTCACGTCCGCGTTCTTGGCCTCGGCCGCGACGACGAGCGCTCCCTGCGTTCCGTAGGGCGCATCGTCGTGCATGACCGCGATCTTCTTCGCCTTGAGGGTCGTCTTCGCGTAGTTGAGCAGCTTGGCGGCTTCGAGTTCGTTGCGCGGGGTGGCTTCGAAAAGGTACTTGAGTATCCCGGCTTTCGTGTTCCACAACTGCTGCGTCGGCGTCATGAATATCTGAAGGACTTTCGCCTCGTTGGTCACGCGCGCGATCGCCGCCGAGGTCGGCGTTAGCGAACCGCCGATGATCATCGCTACGTGCTTACCGATGAGGCTCGTTGCGAGCTGAGCGGCCGTGTCGGCTTTTCCCTCGTCGTCTTCGATCGTAATTTGCAAGGGGCGGCCGCCGATGCCGCCGTGCGCGTTGATGTCGGCTTCTGCGATCTTGAGCGAGCGCGACTCCGGCTCGCCGAGGGGCGCGTACGGGCCGGTCATGGACAAGATGGCGCCCACCACGACCGGCTCGCCTTTGGGCGCAGCCGACGCGACGCGTGCGAATGACGGGACGAGCGCAAGCACGCCGAGCGCCGCGAGCGCGATGCGGCACGAATTGAGCGAAAACGACATAGAAGCTCCTACGAAGCGGAACAGGAGAAGGTTGGCGAGTTCGACGTAAGTCGCCGCCATGCTTGCGCAGGTCCCCCAACTCATCGTCGCGGGCCTGACCGTCGGCAGCGGCTACGCATTGGTGGCACTCGGCATCCACATCATCCTGCGCGCCACCCGGGTGATCAACTTCGCGCAGGGTGAATTCGTCATTCTCGGCGGCTTGCTTGCGTACACGTTCGTCAACGCGCTGCATCTCAACGTCTGGCTCGCGCTCGCGGGCGCGACGGTGGCCGGATTTCTCGTCGGGCTCGTGTACGAGCGGGCCGTCCTGCGGCCGGGCGCGCGGGTGGGCGAACTCGCAGTGACGATCGCAACGATCGGAACCGTCTACCTTCTTCTGTACGGCCACGCGCTGATCTGGGGCAGCCTGCCCGAACCGTTGCCGTTTTTCAGCGGCGGCGACAGCGACCGTCACTTTGCGGTAGCCGGCTTCGAAGTCGCCGCGCAGCAATTGTGGGTGCTCGGCTTGCTCGCGCTTGCGCTCCTCGTGCTGTATCTGTTCTTCGAACGCACGACGTTCGGGAAATCCATTCGCGCCGCGGCCGACAACCCGCTCGGCGCGCGACTGGTCGGTATTGACGTGGACCGCGCGCGAGCGCTCAGTGTCGGCATCGCGATCGCGCTCGCGGCGTTCGGGGGAACGATCATCGGGCCGATCACCCTGGTCGGCGGAGCCGCCGGCGTCGCGATTGCGATCAAGGGGTTCGTCGGCGCGATCGTGGGCGGCCTGGACAGTCCAATCGGTTGCGCCCTCGGGGGCTTGCTCGTCGGCGTCGTCGAGAAATTACTCGAGGGACGTTTCTCGTACGGCGTCGCGGATCCGATCGTATACTCGCTCTTGCTGGCGATGCTGCTCGTGCGGCCGCAAGGCTTGTTCGGGTCGCGCGCGGCGGTACGCGATTGAACGAGCGCCGGCGCGCAGACGAACGAATACTGCCCTACCTCGCGGCGGCGGTCGTGCTTTTCGGTCTGCTCGCGCGCGGCGACGCGACGCTCGTGCAAGCCGGCACGTACGCCGCGATCTACGCCGTTGCCGCAATCGGGCTCTCGGTTCTCCTCGGAAACGTCGCGCAGATATCCATCGGGCAAGCCGGCTTCTTCGGGGTCGGCGCGTACACGCTCGCCTACGCCACGACGGCGATCTCGTGGCCGCCGGGCCTGCCTGCTTGGATTCCGTTTGCCGCAGGCACGATTGCCGGCGTCGCGTTCGCCGCACTGCTCGGTCTGGTGCTGGGATTCATCGCGCTGCGTTTCCGCGGCCACTACTTGGCGATGGCGACGCTCGCGTTCGGACTCATCGCCGTCGGCGTGTTCCGAATTTCGCAGCCCCTCGGCGGCTCGATCGGCATCCAGAACGTTCCGTTCGCGCACTTCGGCGGGGTGACGATTACCGGCGTTCCCGCTTTTTGGTATGCGTGGTTTCTCGTTGCGGTCGTCGCGCTGCTGACGCGCAACTTGCTGCGCGGCCGGAGCGGGCGCGCGTTCGAAGCGATTCGTAACGACGAACTCGCCGCCGAGGTCGCGGGTGTGCCGACGCGCCGCTACAAGATCGCGGCCTTCACGTACGCCGGCGCGTTGGCAGGGCTCGGCGGGACGTTCTACGCCGCCTTTCTCGGACTCGTGGAGCCGAACGGCGTCAGCGTTCCGCTCTCGATCGATCTCTTGCTGATGGTCGTCCTCGGCGGGGCCGGCGGCATCACGGGCGCAACGATCGGCGCGTCCATCATCGGCATTGCGAACATTTACGGCCATAATCTCGAAAATTGGCGCCCGGTTATTTACGGCGCGCTCGTGGTCGGGATCGTCATCGGATTTCCGCGCGGCCTCATCGGCATCGTTCCGAAGCCGAAACCCAAGGTGCCCAAACCAAGCAGCGCTTTTCGCCCGACGAGCGACGCGTTTCCCGAGCACCCCGTCCGGACGATGCCGCACGCGAGCCCGCTCGTGGTCGAAAACGTTACGAAACGGTTCGGCGGCCTCGTCGCGGTAGACAACGTATCGTTTGCGCTCGAGACCGGGACGTTGACCTCGCTGATCGGTCCCAACGGTGCGGGCAAGACAACCTTGTTCAATGCGATTTGCGGTATCGGCGGGGTTGACGAGGGTCGAATCGTCGTTGCCGGGCGCGAGGTCACGACGGCGCGGCCTCACGCTATTGCACGCCTCGGCGTCGGACGCTCGTTCCAAAATGCGCGACTTTTCGCCGACATGACGGTGCTTGAGAATGTCGCCATCGGCACCTTTCCGCTCGGTGGTGGGGGGTTCGCGGATGACATCTTCGGCTCGCGCGCTTCGCGACGGGGCGAACGCGCCGCGACCGAGCGCGCGCGGGAAACCTTGCATACGCTCGGACTCGATC
>JACRTZ010000220.1 GCA_014304965.1 Vulcanimicrobiota bacterium
TCTTTCCCTTATGTTCACGCTGGCCTCGCCGAACGCCGCCGGCGCGGCGTCCGGCACCCCGTTTGCCGGTACCGACGTGCTCCGCCTCGTGTTGCAAACGCCCGTCGTCACGCGCAATCCCGCGAAGTCCGCCGACGACCGGATTTGGGTAGATCTCGAGAACTCAAAACTTGGAGGCGCCGTTCGCAGCGATCTCGCGACCTCGGGAAAGACGATCGACGACGACTGGCTGCTTGCGGTGCCGCTCGATCAGAGCGGTTTGCTCGGCGTCCACGCGGCGCTCGTCTATCGCTGGACCGGGAGCGGCGCGGCGTTTGTCGGTTCTGTAGACGCAAAGGGTGGCGGCCTCACGGTGGCCGTGCGCGACGGCCACCTGTTCGCATCCGTGCCGCTCTACGGAAAGCGGGATTCGTTGTGCTGTCCAGGCGCGCGCATGGTCAAGCGGATCTTGTACAGTCCTACCGTCGAGGGGTTGATCGAAGTGACGAGCGAGAAAGTGGATTTGACGCGCGCTCCGGCGGCCGCAGCCTCGCGGTCGCCAGCACACGCGAACCCGTCGCCGTCGTAAAAGGAGAAGCCGGACATCATGTCCGGCTTCTTTCCTATCTCATTCGGTCTCGAGGTCTACACGTCGCTAGGGAATATCTCCCGTAGTCGGTCGCGATTGTCCGGCTTCGGTTTCACGCCGACGAGAATGCCGCCGTTGTTGAGCCGATCCTCGTATTTCTTCGCGCGGTCGTGCGGGATGCCGGCGCCGACGAGCGCGCCAATGATTCCGCCAGTCGCGCCGCCGGCCCCGAGGCCTGCCAGCGCAGCCGCAAGCGGCCCAGCCACGAACGGCGTCGCCACGCCGCCGGTGCCGACGATGGCGGCGATGCTTCCGGTTGCCGTCAAACCTGCAACGATCGCACCGAGACCGCCGCCGATCACCGCGCCGGTCGCAGCGCCGGTTGCGGCCTTACTGCCCGTATGCTCGGCGAAATCGCGTGCCTTGGTTTTGTCGTTCATCATCACGCTGATATCGTCGTTGCTGTAACCCAATTCGTGCAAGCGGGCTACCGCATTCTCGGCCGTCGACCGGTCGTCGTACATGCCCAGTTCGTAATCTTCTTGAGTTGATGCCATGCCGGATTCATACCCGGCATCCGTCGACCTAACCGACGCAGCCAAAACATTTTTTTTGAAGCAAGCGCGTTTCGCTTATGTCGCCTACGAACGCAGGCGCACGACAGGCGACATCAACGGCGTTGACGCAACACGCGCACGTCGCCCGAGCGTAACGTCAGGCCGTTCGCGTCGAACCATTCTAAGAGCGGCACGGCGTACTTTCGCGTCGTGCCGACGACGTCCCGGAAACGCGCCATCGTCATCTCACGTTCGGCGCGCAACACCGTCTCGACGCGCGCCGAGATCGCCTCGATCTGCTCGCGCCGGTAGAGCGCGTCGCCGACTTTCACGAGTTGCCGGCCGGCCAACAGCGTCTCGAACGCGGCCCCGACGCCCTCAATCTTCGAAGAACGAACGAGGCCCGCAACGGTGGCGAAATCGGCGGGTAGAAAAGGCTGGTCCGCAACTCCCGTGAGCGCAGCATCGAAAAAGGCCCGTTGCTCCTCGCTCAAACGCGGCGAAAAATCCGGCGTGAAGTAGTAGCCGTGCCGGTGCGCGACGCGACCTTCTTCGACGAAGACCGCGAGCAATCGCTGGAGTTGCCCCTCCGGAATCGCGAGCGCACGCGCCAGCGCGAGCGCGGTCGTGCCGACCGTCCAAGGCGCCTCGCTTTGATGCGCGTCGAGTTGCGTGAGAACCCGCTCCAGCAACGCGAGCGCGCTCGGCGCGTCAACGTACGCAGCGGGACGCGCGAGCACAAACGCATGCGCACCGGCGACGAGCCCGGCCAGGAGTTCGGCCGCGCTTTCCGCGCGCACGTTCGCGACGGCGGCGATGCGTTCCGCGCCGGCGCCCGCAATGCCCGCGCTCCCCAACGCGGCGATCACGGCGCTGCGTTCGGGCGACTCTTCGCCGTCGTCGTTCTGCACGTGTGAGGCGAAAGCGTCCGCGTTCGCTTCGATCGAGCCGCCGCCGAGCAGACGCTTCGGCGTCATCGCGCGCAGGACGAACGTTTCGCCGGGATAGGTAACGACGGCCTCGCGCAGGTACAAGCGCGCGGCGCACGCGTCCGGCGACGCGGGCGGCGTCGCAAACACGAGCGTCCCCAGAATCTCCGCGCTTCCCAGATACGCGCGGACGGCGGTGCGCTTGCGCGAAATCGGCGGCGCGCCTGCAACCGGCCGAAAGCGCACGTCGAACGCGGCGGCCGGCAAGAATTGCGATGCAGCGAGAACGGCGCCGCGGCGAATCTCGCGCACTTCAACGCCGGGCAGATTGACCGCGACCCGCGAGCCCGCCGCGACATCGTCGCGCGCTTCACCGAATACGTGCATGCTCCGCACGCGCACCTTCCGGCCGGGCGGCGTCAGCTGCAACTCGTCGCCCACGCGAAGCCTGCCCTGGGAAAGCGATCCCGTCACGATCGTTCCGCGACCCGGTAGCGCGAACACCCGGTCCACCGGGAGAAACGCCGGCGCTTCCGGCGCGCGCGGTGCAAGCCCGGAAAGAGCTTCGTGAATCGCGTCGCGCAAGGCGGCGAGCCCCGCTCCCGTCACCGACGACACCGCAACGACCGGCGCATCGAACGCTACCGTGCCGGTCGTCGCGCGGCGAATCTGGGCGATTGCATTTTCCAACGCGGCGGGGTCTACCAGATCCGACTTGGTGACGACGACGATCGCCGCACGCACGTTGAGGAAATCGAGGATCGCGAGATGCTCGAGCGTTTGCGGGCGGACACCTTCGTTTGCGGCGACGACCAGTAAAAGCAACTCCATGCCCGCCGCGCCCGCGAGCATATTGTGCAAGAACCGTTCGTGACCGGGAACGTCCACGATCCCGGCCTCCACACCGTCGGGAAATCGCAAGTGTGCGAATCCGAGATCGAGGGTCATGCCGCGCAGGCGTTCCTCGGCCCAGCGGTCGGGGTTCGTACCGGTCAACGCGAGGACGAGCGAGGACTTGCCGTGATCGACGTGGCCCGCCGTTCCGACGATGTGCACGAGAATATCTACTCTGCGGTAATGTCGAGCGCCACGCGCAGCGCCACGGTCAAGGCGGCGTCTTGCGCCGGCAAGATCGTGCGCAGGTCGATCCAGATTTCATCTCCGACCGCTCGGCCGACCAGCGGAGGGCGTAACGTCCGCAAGCGTTTGGCAAGCGCGCCGCCCGTACCGCCGTGGGAGTGCAATGCGAGCGCGAGCGAGGGCAACTCGGCCTGCGGCAACGTCCCGCCGCCGGCGAACGCGCTCGACTCGACCACGCGCACCGCCGGCGCTTGCGCACCGAGCGCCGCCAGAACCGCGCCTGCGCGCACCCGCAGCGCTTCGACCGTCTGTGCGAGCATCGCGTAGAACGGGATACGCGCGAGCCCGCCCGGCCGCCCATAGAGCTGCAGCGTCGCGCCGAGCGCCGCAAGCATCGCCTTGTCCACGCGCACCGCACGCAAGAACGGATTAGAACGCAATCGCGCAAGGATCGAGGTGCGGCCGACCAAGATGCCCGCCTGCGGACCGCCGAGCAACTTGTCGCCGGAAAATGCGATGAGATCGAGACCCGCTGCGACACTTTCTTGCACCGTCGCCTCGCGCGGCAGCCCGAACGGCGTGAGATCGACGAGCGCGCCGCTGCCGAGGTCCTCGAAGGTCGCGATGCCCACGCGCTTTCCCAGTTCGGCAAGTTCGCGCGGAGCGACGTCAGCCGTAAAACCTTCGACGCGAAAGTTCGAGGTGTGACTGCGCAGCAGCAAGGCGGTGCGAGGCGTCAGCGCGCGCTCGTAGTCTGCGACGTAGACGCGGTTCGTCGTGCCCACCTCTACCAAGGTTGCGCCGGTGCGCGTTACCATGTCGGGCAGGCGCATCCCGCCGCCGATCTCGACGAGTTGACCGCGCGCGACGATCACCTCGCCGTCCTTCGCAAGCGCGTCGATCGCAAGCAGCACGGCGGCGGCGCAATTGTTCACGACGAGCGCGTCTTCCGCGCCGGTAGCCTCACGCAAGAGCGCGGTGACGCGAGCGTGGCGGGAACCGCGCGTGCCGCCCTCGAGATCGAACTCGAGGTTCGAATAGCCGCCGGAAATCCGTTCGACCGCCGCCAGTGCCTCGGCCGCGAGCGGCGCGCGCCCAAGGTTCGTGTGCAGCAAGACGCCCGTTCCGTTCAGCACGTCGAGTAAGCCGTCCGATTCGGCGAGACTCAGGCGCTCCGACGCATCGGCGGCGAGCGACGCCGCGGACGGCACGGTGCCGCCGCGCGTGACGGCCGTCCGCGCGTCGTCGAGAACCGCGGCGATCGCGGCTTTGACGGCCGCCGGCCCCACCGTCGCCGCATGGGCCCGAAGGCTCGGCTCCTCCAGCAAGCGATGAACTGCGGGCAGATCGCGCAGCGTCACCGCCGCGTGCTGGCTTAAGCCGCGCTCAGGTGCTTGTCGAGCATCGCCGTGATCACGCGCTCTTGCACGAAACCGACGACGCGGTCGACCGCTTGGCCACCCTTAAAGAGGATGAGGCACGGGATACCGGAGACATGATACTCCCCGGCCAAACCGGGGTTTTGGTCGGTATCGAGCTTCGCAAAGCGAATCCGTCCCGAATAGGTCTGCGCGACCTTCTCGACGACGGGCGCGAGCATCTTGCACGGACCGCACCATTCCGCCCAGAAATCGACCAGCACGGGCTGGTCGCTCGATAGCACCTCGCGCGAAAATGTTGCTTGCGTTACCTCGGAGAGAGCACTCATGTCGGGATCGATACCTCCAGCCACGTTGACCGCCGTTCTTTCTGCGCGGTTGCAGGCTGCGTTCCTGGTGGCGCTGCTCCTCGCATGCGGAGCGCCGGCGTCCGCCCGCCAAGCGCCCGTCCGCGTGCTCGTCGGCACCCAGGTGTCCGACAGCGCGAGCGCCTCGATGCCGCCCCAACTCTGGGGCAAGCTCGTCGCCGATTACGTGAACGCCCAAGCGATCCCGTTCAACGGAACGCCGAAGCTCGACGACTGCCACAAGGCGGGAGCCGACTTCATGCTGGATGCCCCGTTCGAGCTGCGCCCGCGTCTGCCCGGCATGCCGAATTCGAGCGGACGCGTCGCTGCGCGCACGCATCTGGTAATCACGAATTGCCTGACGGAAACCGTTGCCCAGGACGTGGCGATCAACTTCGACAGCGATCCCGCGAGCCAGAACGAGGGCGACTTCGAAAGCTCGCCCCAGATCACGTGGTCGCGCAACGTGCCCGCGGCGCTCGCGAAGCATCCCGTCTTTTTCCCGCGCGTCTCACGCGTGCTGAGTCTCAACGCGCCGTTCGCAACCATAGATTCGTACGAGGGCGCAAAAATCGGCGACGTCCTGCGCATCTACGCCGACGCGAATCGGCGCAAGAAGGGCCCGGTCTACATGACGGTTTCGGCGCTCAACGGTAAGACGCTCGACGTGTTCTTCTCGCAAGCGGCGAGCCCGCAACCCGCCGCCGGCGACTTCGTCGAACCCGCCCCCAAACAAACTCCGTAGCACGCCGTCGCACGCGTGGCAGGCGCAAGCCGCGCTCTGGCAGTTGCTTGCAAACGCCGGGCCGGAATACGGAGCACGCGACTAGCGGTTTGCTTGCCGCCGGGGTTGCGGCGCGGTAGTATGGCGGTAACGGCCGGGCAACTCCTTCCGGCTACGCTTCGAGGGTGCCATGGCGATCGATTACCGTACGCGCAAGATCTCCGTCGACGAGTACATCAAAATGGCCGACGTCGGCATCCTGGAGGCCGACGAACGCGTGGAGCTACTCGACGGCGAGATCGTCCTGATGCCGCCGATCGGACAACCGCACAATTCCGGCGTATTGCGCATGTCCGACATTCTCATGGCCGCGTTGCGCGGAAAAGCGCTGGTCCTGGTGCAAGGGTCCTTTCGGCTCTCGAAATTCTCCGCACCCCAGCCCGATTTCGCAGTGCTCGAGCCCTCGGCGGACTATTATCGCTCTGAGGAAATTGAGCCCCGCAACGTCCTGGCGCTGATCGAAGTTGCCCAGACGAGTCTGGCCTACGATCGCGGTAAGAAACTGCACGCATACGCTCGTGCGGGGGTCCGAGAATACTGGATCTTCAACCTGCCCGAGCATTGCCTCGAGGTCTATCGGCATCCGAACGATCTCGGCTATAAGGATCGAACGGTCCGGCGGCTCGGCGATACGATGTCGTTCGCCGCGCTGCCGGATGTCGAGTTTGCGGTCGAGGACTTACTCGGCCCGGCGTAGGTTTCGCTTAGGTCGGGACCTCGACGGGTTCGCCCGTGATCTCTTCGATCTGTTTCGACTGCACGCCGAGATTGGTCACCGCGATCACCTCATCGCCGGGCTCGAGACGTTGCAGGCGGACGCCCTTGGTCGAACGGCCGGCCTTGCGAATCTCGGCGACGCGAATGCGGATGACCTGATTGCCGGAGGTGATCAGCAGCAGTTCGTCCTCGGGCTTCACGAGCAACTGATCGACGACCGAGCCGATGCCCTTCTCCTTGGCGAACGCCTTGA
>JACRTZ010000238.1 GCA_014304965.1 Vulcanimicrobiota bacterium
ACGTTGCGCTTTGGGGACGCTACAGATTTCCCGTCCGGGGAAATCTGCGGCTTCACCGCTCGCCGCTCTCGCGCATCCGGCGCCCCGCGGCTCGTCGGAGACCCCTCAGCGCAACGTCGCGCAGCCCGCGCCGTCGATACCCTGTCATTTTTTGATCAGGAAAAGCGGCGGCACGCGTCTCGCGGGGCGGCGCGAAATGGAACCTTTGGGTGAATTGACAAGGCAGCCGGCGCGTGGCCGGTCCGGCGCGCAATGTCGCGTGACCCGCCGCGCATGATTCCAGAAGAGCGAGAAGCGGGTTGTGAGAAGGGTAGGCGCGTGAAGTTTGCGTTCGTCATCCACCCGACGTCGCTCGAGGATGTGGTGCGGTATGAGCCCGGCGCCGTGGGGAAGGGCCGCCCGCTGATCGAGAAGATCATGGAGTGGATGCCGGCTTACGCGGCGGTTCACGTGACCGGTGTGCGAACCCCCGACGGGCGAGAGACCGAGGGCTGGTTCGTGGCGGCCACCTACATGCCGGAGCAGATGCTGGGGCTGCCGCGCGAACGTGTGTACAAGAAGATATTGGACTCCATTGCGATCGGCGCCGATTTGGGCGCCGAAATCGTCGGGCTCGGGGCGTTTACCGGCGTCGTCGGGGACGCCGGCATCACGATTGCGGAGCGTTCGCCGATTCCGGTGACGACCGGCAATTCGCTCACCATCGCCGCCGGTGTGCGCAGCCTCTTGCGAGGCGCCCACGAGATGGACGTGGACCTGCCGAACGCAACCGCCGTCGTGATTGGGGCGACGGGGTCGATCGGATCGGCGTGCGTCGAACTGATCGCGCCGCATGTCGCGCACGTCGTGCTGGTGGCCCGCAACCTGACGCGCTTGCGGAAGTTCCAAGAGTCCATCGCGGATCGCTTGCCGTGTTCGACCTCCATCGAGACGGACGTCGGAGCCGCCGTTCGGCGCGGCCAACTGATCCTGACCGCAACGACCTCGACGCAAGAATTGATCGACCCGGCCGACTTGCAGATCGGCGCGGTCGTGTGCGAGTTGTCGCTGCCGCACGACGTCGGCGCGCGCGTCGCGACCGAGCGGCCGGATGTGCTCGTGACCGAAGGCGGCAACATGCGCGTTCCGGGAACGCCGCGTTTCGAGCGCGTGCGCGAGCCGGGCCGCGACTTCGACACCGGCCTCGCGCCGGGAACGGCACTCGCCTGCATGTCCGAAACGATGGTGCTCGCGCTCGAAAACCGGCGCGAACATTACACGCTCGGCCGCGGTATCGATCTAGGGAAGGTACGCGAGATCGAGTCGCTCGCGGCGAATGCCGGGTTCGAACTTGCCGACATGCGCGCATTCGATCGGCCCATCACGCCCGAGCGGATCGCCGCCATCAAGGCGGCGGCGTGGGAGCGCCGGGCGGCCGCAGTATGATTCGCGCGCGAGAGCACGCGTATGAAACGCGGGTCGTCTGGAGCGGCGCTTCGCAGGGCCCGACGACGAGTTACGCGGCCTACTCGCGCGCGCACACGATCGAAGCCGACGGCAAGCCGTCCTTGGCGGGCTCCGCCGATCCGGTTTTTCGCGGCGACGCTTCGCTGTGGAATCCCGAAGAAATGCTCGTCGCGGCGCTTTCGACCTGCCACTTGCTCTCGTATCTCGCGCTGTGCGCGCTCGAAGGCATCGCGGTGACGGCCTACCGCGATCGCGCGACCGGTATTATGAGCGAAATGTCGGGCGCCGGAAAATTCGTGTCGGTCGTCTTGCGCCCCGAAGTCGAAATCGACGACGAGCGCGTCGAACGCGCGACGGCCCTGCACGAAAAGGCGCACGCGCAGTGCTTCATCGCGAACTCCGTCAATTTTCCGGTCGAACATCAGGCCGTCGTGGCGCGCCGAGTCGAGAGCGCTTCGTGAAACGCGTCGTTTCGGTCTCGCTCGGCTCGTCGTCGCGCGATCACCGCGCCGAGGTCGAATTGCTCGGCGAGCAGTTCGAGATTTCGCGGCAGGGCACGGACGGCTCGATCGATCGTGCCATCGTCAAACTCAAGGAACTCGACGGCACCGTGGATGCCATCGGGCTAGGCGGCATCGACGTGTATCTCTATGCCGGCAAGAAGCGCTTCGCGCTGCGCGACGGTCTGCGTTTGCTCGCGGCGGTAAAGCAGACGCCGGTCGTGGACGGAAGCGGCTTGAAGAACACGCTCGAACGCGAAGCGGTGCGCTTCGTACAACGTGACCTCGGCATACCGCTCGCGGGCCGCAAGGTGCTGATGGTGAGCGCGCTCGATCGCTTCGGCATGGCGCAGGCGCTCGTTGACGCGGGCGCCGACGTGCTGTTCGGGGATTTCATTTTCGCGCTCGACCTCGATAAGCCGGTGCGCGGGCTCGCCGAATTCGAAGCGTTGGCCGAACGCTATCTCCCCGACGCCTGTAAACTGCCGTTCCAGTTTTTCTATCCGACCGGCAAGAAACAAGACAAACCGCCCGAGCCCAAATACCCCGAGTATTACGCCGAGGCCGACGTCATCGCCGGCGACTTTCACTTCATGCGTCAATTCATGCCCGATCGGCTCGACGGCAAGATCGTGTTGACCAACACCGTCACCGAGCGCGACGTCGAGGAATTGCGGGCGCGCGGCGTGCGGCTACTGATCACCACGACGCCGGATTTTGGCGGACGTTCATTCGGAACGAACGTGGTCGAGGCGGCGCTGCTCGCGATCTTGGGCAAGCGCTGGGACGAAGTCGGCGAGGCCGATTACCGCGAGTTGCTCGAGCGCTTGCAACTGCGGCCGCGCGTTCTCGAATTGGCCGCGACGACGTAGGTTCTCGTGGCGCTCATCCAGCGTTTGCTGGCGCGGCAGCCGCACGACCGCGAACGCTTGCCATCCGATGGGGTCCCGCTCCGCCGCGCTCTTGGCGTGAACGCGTTGATCGCCGTCGGACTCGGCACGATGTTGGGTGGAATCTTCTCGACGGTCGGCGCCGGTTCGAATGCCGCGGGGCCGGCGGTGATCGCAGCCTTCGCGCTTTCAGGCGTGACGTGCGTCTTCGTCGCTCTCTGTTATGCCGAGCTGGCCTCGATGGTCCCCGTTGCGGGAAGCGCGTACACCTACGCGTACGCGGCGCTCGGTGAATTCGTCGCGTGGGTGATCGGCTGGGACTTAATCCTCGAGTATGGGTTCAGCGTTGCTCCGCTTGCGGCGACGCTTTCGGCGTCGTTGCAACAGCTGCTTGGCAAACTCGGGATGGCGCTCCCCGTTTGGGCGCAAACCGCGCACCTCGCGATCGGCTCCGGCCGGCTCGACGTAGCGCACTCACAGATCGATCTCATCGCGGCCGGCGCGATCGTGCTGCTCGCGATCCTGCTCTCGATCGGCATTCGCGAATCGGCCGGCACCAACGTCGGCCTGGTCGTGATCCAAGTAGTCGCGTTGGTTGCGTTTATCCTGGGGCTTGCCGGCGCGATTCGGCCCGGCGCGTACCATCCCTTCGCACCGCTCGGACTCGGCGGCATCGTGAGTAGCGCCGCTCTCGTGTTTTTCGCGTACATCGGCTTCGACACGGTCACGGTCGCGAGCGAGGAGGCGCGCGATCCGGTGCGCGACGTACCGCGCGCGATTTTGGGATCGCTGGCGATCGGCGCCGTGCTCTTTACCGCGGTCGGCGCCGTCGCGGTCGGCGTCGTCGCATGGGACAAGATGAATCCCGACGCGGGAATGATGGATGCCGTGCAGCATGCCGGCGGGAACCCGCTGCTGTTCGGCGTCGTGTTGGCCGGGACGGTCACGGGAACGTTTGCGTCGATGCTCACCTCGCTGCTCGGGCAGATTCGGATCTTCTACGTCATGTCGCGCGACCGGCTGCTCCCGCGCGCGTTCGGTGCGGTGAACGCGCGCACGCAGACGCCGATTGCGACCACGATGATCACCGGAGTGCTCGTGGCTATGGTCGCGGCGACCGTGCCGCTTTCGAGCCTGCTGAAGCTGGTGAATATCGGAACGTTCTCGGCCTTCGTCATCGTGTGCGCCGGCGTAATGGTGTTGCGATTCACCCACCCGGACGCCGCGCGGCCGTTTCGCGTTCCGCTCGGTCCGGTGGTGGTTCCGTTCGTCGGAATCGCGCTCTGCGCGTGGCTGACCCTCGAAGGACTCGACGCCGTCACGTGGATTCGCTTCGCGATGTGGTTCGCGATCGGAATCGTCGTGTACGCGTTCTACGGGTACCGCAACTCGCTCTTGCGCCGTCCTCCTCCGTGACGACCGCGCCGCGCGCGCTTCCGCGCGTGCTCGGCCTCTTCGACATCACGGTACTGGCCGGCGCGGCGATGGGGCCGGCTTACAGCCTCGCGACGACGCTCGGCCCGATGGTCGCGGCCGCCGGGTCGCTTGCACCCGCGGCGTTTGTGGCTCTGACCGCGATCATGCTGTGCGTCGCGTCGGCATTCGCGCGGCTGTCGGCAACGCGGCCGAACGCGGGCTCGTCGTATGCTTGGATCGCGCAGTCGTTCGGGCCGCGCGCGGGCGCCTACGGCGCGTGGCTCTTGGTGCTCTCCAATTACTTCGCGACGATGACGACGGCGATTCCGGCGGGCGTGTACACGCTCGCGCTGTTTGCGCCGTCGCTGGCAGATTCGGCGCCCGCCACGGCGATCGTCGGCGCGGCGTGGATACTTGCAAGCGCGGTGCTATTGGCGTTCGGATTGCGGCCGACGGCGCTCGTGACCGCCGCGTTTTTCGCCGTCGAAGTTGCGGTGCTTGGGGCGAGCGCGGTCGCCGCGGTCGTCCTGCCGCACGCGCCCGAACGATTGGCCGCGTCGCACGCCGTCGTGCCCGCGGCCGCGGCGGGCGGTTTCGTCAGCGCGATGGTGCTGGCAATTTGGATGTCGGACGGTTGGGAAGTATCGGCGTCGGCATCGGAAGAGACGACTGGCCCCGGCGCGACGGCGGGACGCGGCGGCATCGTGGGGCTGCTGATCACGAGCGCGATCCTTCTCGTTGCGATGCTCGCCTATCAACGGGTCGGGTCGGTTGCGGGCTTTTCCGCGCATCAAACCGATGCCATGGCGTACGTCGCAGATCGGCTGGGCGGCGGCTGGTGGCGCATTGCAATCGTATTCACCGTCCTTGTTTCGACCGCCGCGACGTTATGGACCACCATGCTGTATTTGTCGCGCAGCGTATTCGCGATGGGCCGCGATGGCGTGCTGCCCTCCGCGCTCGGCACGCTCGACAAACGTGCCGTGCCGCTCGGCGCGTTGCTGACCGTCACGGTCCTGGTCACTGCGTTTACCTTGCTGACGGGGTTCTCGCCGAGCGTCAAGGACGCGCTCGGGCTCGTCCTCAACGGTACCTCGGCGTTTCTGGGCTTGCTGTTCGCGGGCTCCGCGGCGGCGGCGCTGCGCGAGCCCGGCCGCCGCTTGGACCCCGCCATGCTCGTGCCGGCGTTCGGCGCGGTCGCGCTGCTAGGAATCGTTGCCGTTTCGATCGCGCGAGCCGACGCGGCGACGCAGCGCATCGAACTCGCCGGGCTCGCGCTCGGCGTGCCGTTCGCACTCTGGCGCGGCGGCCGCACGCGGCCGTTTTCAAAGGTGCTCGAGGGCGGCGGGGACGAACACCCCGCGCTGACGTGAGCGGCCGCTTACGTCGTTTTTGGTAGGGAGTCTTGTGAACGACAAAGCGGAACTCGTATTAACCAAGGAAGGGCTTGTCAAACTCGAGGAAGAGCTCGACGAACTGAAGACCGTTCACCGGCGCGAAGTCAACGAGCGCATCCGGCAGGCCAAAGAATTCGGCGACATTTCCGAAAACGCCGAATACGAAGCGGCGAAGCAGGAGCAAGCTTTCGTCGAAGGCCGCGTCCAGCGCGTCGAAACGATGATCCGCAACGCGCGCGTGATCGACGAGTCGGATTACGTTTCAGATGAAGTTCATCTCGGCGCGTTCGTGAAGGTCAAGGATACCAAGGCCGGCACGACCATGGAGTTCACGCTCGTCGGATCGACCGAAGCGGATCCCGCGAACCAGCGTCTTTCGAACGAGTCGCCGCTCGGCCGCGCGCTCGTCGGCCGCAAGAAAGGCGAAACGATCGACGTCACGACCCCGCGCGGCGTTCGCGCGTACAAGATCGAGTCGATCGGGAAGAAGAAGGCCGCGGCCAAGAAGGCCTCGTGACCGCATCGCGTCGCGCGCGATGAGCGACGTCGAAGAAGGCGGACGCGAAGAGGAACTCCGCCGCGCGCGCCGCGCCAATCTCGAGGCCTTGCGAAAAAGCGGCCGCGACCCGTTCACCGCGACGCGCTACGACGTGACCGCGCACGCCGCGGATCTGCAGCAGCGCTACGCGGACCTGGCTCCCGACGCCGATCCGTCGCCTGCCGAAACGTTCGGGCTCGCCGGGCGCTTGATGGCATTGCGCAAGATGGGCAAAGGCGCGATCTGGGCGGACCTGTGGGATCGCACCGGGCGCGTTCAAATCTACGTGCGGTCGGACGCCGTCGGCGACGAAGCGTTTGCCGTCTTCGACCTGCTCGATTTGGGCGACGTGCTGGGCGTTACCGGTTCGCCGTTCCGGTCGAAAAAGGGCGAATTGTCCTTACGCGTGCGCTCTTTCGACG
>JACRTZ010000198.1 GCA_014304965.1 Vulcanimicrobiota bacterium
CTGCAGGCGCATGCGGGGCAGAATCGTGCTCCACACCGTGATGCCCGCGCCGAACACGATCGCGTAACCGAACAGCAGCCAGCCGACTCCCCCGGGATTGCCGGCATAGAGCCCGGCCAGAAATTGCGTGCTCGCCGTGCGTTCCGTGAGCAGGAACGGCAGCGTCGGTCCGAGCCACAGCCCCACGATCGCATTGACGCACAGCCAGACCGGCGCGAGGCGTCGCAGCGAAGGAAGCCGGAGGATGTCGCTCAGCGCGGCGATGGGATTTGGCAGCCGGCGCGGCGGCCGCCCCGTCACGCTGAACCACAGGATCGCCCCGCACGCGAGATAGATCACGGCGACGACCGCGAACGCACCGGCGTGCAAGCTGCGAAAGAGCTGCGCCGCGGTGATGCCGCCGAGCGCCAACCCTGCGAGGAGCGACAACTCGAAGAAACTCATGGCTCGCACGCGCAGCGCGGCACGTCCTTCCGTCGCGTCTGCGAGGTAGGCGAGCAGCGCGGGCACGATGGCCGCCGCGGCGATGCCTTCGAGGGCCCGGCTCAAGAAAAATATCGCGGTCGATCCCGAGAGTGCAAACAGCAGCGCAGCGACGCCGCCGAGCACTGCTCCGCCCGCCATCAGCCAACGGCGCCCGAAGGTGTCGGAGGCGAGGCCGAGCGGAATCGAGGCGAATAATTCGGCGGCGAACGATACCGCGCCGAGCGTTCCGACCAACGCAACGCCGAAGTGCGCGCCGTCGTTTCTGAGGCTCGCGAGATAAAGGCCGACCAAAATACCGCTCGCACCGCCGGCGATTCTCAACAGCGCGTGCGCGCCGATCGGCCAAAAAACGCTAGGCAGAGCGACGTTCGCCGACCAGCACCGCGTATCCGAGCTTCCGGTCGTGGACGGCCTGTGCGGCGACCTTTGCGAAACGCTTCGCTTGTTCGATATCGAGACCGGGAAGCTCGAGCTTCTTGAGGCCGATCAGGATCTCGGCCGTAAAGAGCTTGCCGCGGATGCTCGCGACCAGGTCGTGAAGACACGCATGGCGCGAAGCGCTGCTCGAAATCGAGAAGCCGGCGTCCGTCAGCCACGCGGCGTAGTTTTCGAGCGGCTGCGCATCACCAATACACGCGATCCACGCGAGCAAACCGTCGAGCTCGGGGAGCGGTTCGGCGACGCGCGTCAGATCGCTGAGGCCGACGCGGCCTTTGGGTTTGAGCACGCGCGCGAACTCGGACGCCGCTGCCGCCTTATCGGGAAACGTGCAGAAGGCGCATTCGCAAACGATGATGTCGAAGCTCTCCGACGTAAACGGAAGACGTTCCGCATCGGCGACCTGGAAGTCCACGCGAGCCTCGAGACCGCGCCGCTTGGACTCGGCGTTCGCCTCGGTGACGTTCCCTTCGCTTAAATCCACGCCCGTCACGCGGCACCCGAAACGTTCGGCGAGCCCGAACGCGCTGACGCCCCGGCCTGAGGCGACGTCGAGCACGACGGAGTCGGCAGTTAGCCCGAGCATTTCGCCAAGTTCTAAGGTCAGTGCGACGCCGCCCGGATGAAAACTCTCGCCGAACAACGCTCGGGCCGCGTCGCTGCCATAGAAGAGCGCGCAACATTGCTTGACGCCGGCCGCGGACTGCTCGCCCGCGTCGATCACGATGGATGGGCCGGGGCGCGTTCGCGACCCGGATGGTTGCTCATGTCGAAGACCACGGGGCGCGGCTCGTACGGTACGCCGTCGCGCTTCGCACGCCGGCGCTCCGGTTCCATAGCTTCGAGTTGCGCGTGCGCCTGCTCGCGATAACCGATCGTGTTGTACGAACAGAATGGGACTTGCTTGCCGCCCGGCAACAGGAATTCTTTGCAGCACTTCATGAGGTTTTTCTGATTGAAGGTCCACGGGTCCATAAAGTCTTGCAGCATGATCATCAGCATATTTTGCGCCAGGTCGCCGACGGTGACGCTTTCGGGCAGGCCGCAGGCTTGGCACGACAGCGCGAACTGCTCGGCCGACTTCTGCGACCCAGGGACCGAGGATGAAGACCACAGGCCTTCGAGCGCGCGCTTGATCTCCAGGCTGAAGTCGGGCATCACGCGATTGGTGATGTAGTCGAGATAGTCGTACACGTTGACGACGCGTGGCAACGGCGTGACTTTCTCGCCGTCGATGAACGCATACGTCACCGAGTTGCAGGTCGGAAAGCAGCAAGGCACCGGGACGAAGTCGGACGCCACGAATTGGCCCTGCGTTTGCTCTTCGATGCATGTGATGACGTCGGGAATGGTGATGCGTTGCATCGGGTCGTGCTGCATGTGACGGCCCGCGTGGAAGGCCGACTGAAAGTTAATGCCCCGCACCGCGGGATGCTGGATGGCGAGCTCGATGATTTTGCCGATCTCGTGTTCGTTGACGCCGCGCTCGATCGCCGGCACGAGTGTGACCGCCAAACCGATGGAGGCGAGCCGGTCGAGCGCCCGCATTTTTTCCGCGAGGATGTCGGGCTCGCCGCGAATGATCCGGTACGTCTCGGAATCGAAGCCGTCGAATTGGAAGTACAGCGAGGGACGGACCTCGTTCAATTCCGCGAGGAACCAATCGTCGTTCGCGATCCGCTTCCCGTTTGTGTTGATCATGACGAACGGAATGTCGCGCGCCTTGGCTGCCCGGACGAAATTGAGTATTTGCGGATGGATCGTGGGCTCGCCGCCTGAGAACTGCACGACCTCGGGCGATCCTTCGGTTCGGACGAAGTCGTCCAAGATCGCGTCCACTTCTTCCGTCGTGAGGCTAAATCCGGGCCGCGCCGACGCGAAGCACAGCGGGCAATTCATGTTGCAAGCGCTGTTGACTTCGATGATGCCGAGACAGGCGTGCTGTTGATGGTCGGGGCAGAGGCCGCAGTCGAGCGGACAGCCTTCCTTGATCTCGGTGCCGAACGCGAGCGGCAACGTTCCCGGTTTGTTGAATTTTGCGAGGTTGACGTACATCTCGGCATCGCCGTACACCAAGGCCTCGAAGGGTCCGCAGTCCGGGCAGCGCTTCGCCATGTAGACCTTATTGTCGCGCAGGAGGATCTTCGCGTCGATCACCCGGCGGCAATGCGGACAAATGCTGCGCGTCAGCTCGTAGAAAACGTAGTCGGCGTCCTGTTTTTTTGCCGCCGCCGGCTCGATCACGTTGCTACGGAACGCGAACGATGAGCTGGTGGTGCGCGACGACGCCGATGCGACCACGTTCCAAACCGTGATCGCTCCCGTCGCTGTGATATACTAGCAACAGGCCTTCCGCGTGGGTGACGCGCCCCGGAATCGCGACCGTGACATTGGCGCTGCCGTCGCGACCGGCCGTGAACGAGTTCGTCTTGCCGGTGCCGTCGAGCGGCGTGAAGGTAACCCCGGTCGGGGCAAAGTGGTTTTCGAACATGCTGTAGCGGCCGCCGCGCACGAGCCCCGCAAACTTCAACGTCGCAGTCGTGTCGTCGCCGGAGGGCGTCAGGACGACGGTGCCGCGCGCCCGAAACCAACTCCCGAGGCTGAAACCGAGCGCCTTGCCTTCAGCGGTCGCGATCGGGGTAGCCGGATCGTCCACGCCGAGCGCCGGCCGATAGCCCGCGACGTGCTCGATGCCTTGCGGCCCGATTCCGGCCGCCGCAGTCGGATCCGCGACGAACACTTGTGGATCCACTAGATTCGGCGGCTTCACTTCAACCGAGAAGAACGCCGCGTGCGTCAAAAAACCGTACGTCGCGCGGGCGGTAAGGGCCGCCGGCTGCGCCGAGGCGACACCGAGAGCGCCGCACGCCAAAGCCATCGCGGCGAGAAGGATTCGATTCATCTGCAACACTCCTCGTTCATACCCGCTTTGGCCGGAGAACATCGTCATGGGGCCGCCATTTGGGCATTGCGCCGAGTATGTTATGCCGTCAGGGCGCCGGGCTGTAATGAGGCTTACATCGTCGTGCATTCTTGGGGCGTCGACGTCGCCGCAACCGGCGCGCGCGACGCGGAGTCTACGCAGCCATATGCCGATTACCTCCGATCCGTACCGCCGCGCGTGGGCGGCCTGGCTTCCGGAAGCCCTGCCGCTGCTCGAGCGCGAAGAATACAAGGCCGCGCTGTCCGCCTTTCCGCGCCCGGAGCTTGCGGCCGTTCCGTTTCGCCCGGCGCCGCAGGAGCGCCGCGTCGCGCTGATCACGACCGCCGGCGCGTACGACCGCGAAACGCAGGCCCCCTTCGACGCGGGCTCGACCATCGGCGACCTGACGCATCGCGTTTTTCCGGTCGAGCTTCCCGACGAGCGGGTCGGCTTGCGCCACGGACACTACGATCCCGCGCCCGCCGAGGCCGACCTAGAAGTCGTGCTCCCGCGCCGCGCGCTGCGCGACGCCGGAGCGACGCTGACGGCGAACGTCGTTTCCACGATGGGCTACTGTTTGGATTGGCCGTCGTTCATCGCGCAAACGATTCCGCAAATTGTGGCGCAGGTGCGCAGCGACGGCGCGAACTCGGCGCTGCTGGTTCCGGTTTGACCGATCTGTCACCAGACCGTGCGTCTGGTCGCAGGAGCGTTGGAAGAAGCCGGCATCGCGACCGTGGTCGTCGGTACGATGCGCAGCACGCTCGGCGATTTGCCGCGCGTCCTCATCACGCGGCATCCCCGCGGGTTGAATTTCGGGCCGCCGGGTGACGAGCGCGAACGCGCCGCGATCGTTCGGGAAGCCCTCGAACTCTTCGAGGTGAACGAAGCGACGCTCCGCAGTCACCAGGCCTAGACGCTAATTTCGGCCGCCGGCCCGAACATGCAGCATACAATCCACGCCCGCGACCTCTTCATAGTCTAGCGCAAGTCCTTGAGGTTCTCCGCACTGATCCCGGTCGTCTTGAGGATTGCTCGCAAGGTTCCGAGTGGGATATCGTTGTCATGGATAGGCACGTTGGCGAAGCGCCCGTCTTCGCGCTGGTAGATCGCGTGCGAACCGCTTTGCCGGACGAACTCAAATCCGGCGCGCCGAAGCGCGCGAACGAGTTCGCGCGAGGTGAGCAAAGGCAGCTTGGGCATGAATCACGCGGCAGGTAGATTTACCGTGACGCGTTCGAGGCGCGCACTATCAGCATCGCTCGGCGGAATTTCCAGACCTCGTTCAAGCCGATGTTCGAGCGAGAGCGTTATGGCGTCGCGAGCCATCTCTAACGCGTTCTCCGGAGTGGTTCCGAACGTGGCAATCTCCGGGAGTGCGGGAACGATCACGTTATATGCCGAGCCGTCAGGTTCGGGCTCGATCAGGACGGCGTAGCGGAGCTCGGCCATCTGGTCCGATTCTTTGCTCCCGAGCGGTGTCATGCACGTTCATCCCGCGAAAGCCACAACGTGTCTAGGGTTCACCCGCCCTTGGTGCACGAGGAAGATCGAGGGATCTCGCCAGGCGGACGGCCTGGGGCTCAGCGACGCCGGTCCTTAGGACGGCCCGGCTTCCGAGGCGACCTCTCGTCAAGTAGCCGAAGGCGGGCTTTACTTTTTTTGCTTGGGCCGCGACTGCGGCCTTAGAGGGCTGTGCGTCACGTTCGCCGCTCGCGTCTTGAGAGCCCCATTGTGCGCTTCGAGTTCGGTTCGCACGATGTCGCGGATGATTTCGGGGAGCGTGGGAAGCTTCGCTCGAGTGTGAGCGGCTAGTGCATCGTTGATCGATGTTTGGTAGCCGCGGCACTCGCGATCTGCCTCTTCGCGGAACCAATCCAAGATGTAATCATCGATCCATATCGTGATCCGCGTCTTGCCGTTATGCGGCAACGCCGCGCCACGCACGCCGCCGGAGAAATCGTAGCTCTTCGGCTCACGAGGTTCGCGCGAGCGAACTGCGAGTTTAGTTTTCGATGCCATATTCGTATTGTCGCCTCTCGTAGCCGGTGGCCCGGCGAGCAGATATCAGTCGAAAGCAATCTGCCGGCTCAGAATACGTGTACACGATGGTGAGAATGCGCCCCGTCGCATCACATCCGACCTTAATGAACCGCACTTCGTCGAATCGCCGATCTTCGACCGTGAGCGCGACGGAGTCGTCGAGCACGGTCGCGCCATCGAGAAAGCTTATGCGATGTTTTTGACAATTCGCAAACGCTTTGTCCGCGTCCCAAACGACCTGCATATATGTATATCGTATGCATGTCGTGATGTCAAGGCGCGCCAAACTCGCTGAACCATGGCTCGGCGGCCAGTCCGACTTGCACAAGTCCTCCGCCCGTTTATCACGCGGAGGGGCGAAAGCGTCTCGCTCGTTTCCCGGATGCTAAGCGCTCGACACAACGATCGCGGAGTTATCGGGGGGGGAAGGCGTGGGCGACGAGCGGGTTCGTCAGGTAATCGAAGGCGGCTCGACTTCTTGGCGCGGGCGGTGCGGGAGACTCCGTCAGCTTGGGGAGG
>JACRTZ010000164.1 GCA_014304965.1 Vulcanimicrobiota bacterium
GTTCTCGCTCGGCTATTCACCCGATCGCTGGGATGGTCTGGTCAACGAACTCATGGAGAACGGGGTCGATCTCGAGGTCGCGCTCACGGCGGGGCTCGTGCGGCGCGGTCAGCACGGTTTCTACGATTTCTATCGCGGCCGCCTGATGATCCCGACCTACGCCACGACGGGTGAAGTCGTCGCCTTCGGCGGACGCGCGCTCGACGGATCCGAACCCAAATATCTCAACACCTCGACGACGCCGGTCTATACGAAGGGTCGCGGTCTCTACGCGCTCGAGCGCGCCCGGCGCGCGGCCGCGGATGCGGGCGGTCTCATCGTGGTCGAGGGCTATCTCGATTGCATCGCCTTGCACCAGGCCGGCTTCACGAACGCGGTCGCGGCGCTCGGCACCGCGTTCACCGTCGAGCAGGCGGCCGAACTGCGCAAGTATGCCGAGCGCGTCTTCATCGCGTTCGACGCGGACGCGGCCGGGGCGGCGGCCGCTTCGAAATCCATCGACGTCCTGATCGCGGCGGGCTGCGTCGCGTTCGTCGTCCAGCTGGGAGCGGGCGAGGATCCCGATACGTTCGTGCGGACGCACGGTCGCGATGCCTTCGCGGAACGCATCGCCGGTGCGGTGCCGTGGATTCAGTACAAACTCGATCGCGAGATCGACGAACTGCACGAGTCGCGCCTGCCCGCGGCGCTCGCGGCGCGCTCGGCCGAAAAAATGGTGCGCAACCTGCCGTCGGAAGAATGGGATCGCTGGCGCGTCTATGCGGCCAACCGTTTGGGCCTCGCGCCCGATGATTTGCGCCGCAGCCGCTTCATCGCCGACGCCGGGAGCTTCGCTCCGCGCGCGGGGCGGGCGACCCGCCACATCGCGCCCGCCGCCGAAGTCCCCAGCATCGATCGCGACGTGCTCGAGGCGCTGCTCGACGAGCCGTCGCTCGTCGAGGAATACCGGGAACGGATTCCGGCGACGATTTTCCGGGACGAGCGGTACCGGGCGGTCTACGAGCGCTTGCTCGATACGGGCTCGACGGTCACGACCACAGCCGACGTCTTCGCGGCCTTTGCCGACGATCGGAATTCCGTGGACATGCTAGTTGCGCTCCAGAAGGGCGACCGCTCGTCGAAGGTGCGCTTTGCGGACTCGGCGTCCCGGCGGGCGCAACTCGACCGCATCGTGGAGTGGTTAGAAGAACGGTGCCTGATCGCCCGCAAGCGGGAACTCGACGCCGCGATCGGCCGGTTGTACGAATCGGGACTGCCGATTCCCGACGCCGACCGCGAGGAGCTCGACGCGCTCGTGAAACGGCTCGACCGCTCGTCCGCGAAACGGTTGGGAACAAAGTGAACCGCGCGTGCGGGTCGAACGAACAGACCAAGAGGACGGACCGAACTGCTTCGACGTGCTCGTCGTTGCATGACTCGGTCCGTTACGGCGTTCGCGCCGGCGCACGAAAACCCGATATGGAAGGAGGTGAAAAACAAACTCATGGCACGCAAGAAAACCGCCGCTCCGCCGGCTGATGGCCAAGCCCCCGTCTCGCTCGAAGATGCGATCAAGAAGTTGGTCGAACGCGGCGAGAAAACGGGTTCTTTGACGTACGAAGAAATCAACGCCGTCTTCGAAAACGTCGAAGAGGTCAACGCCGAGCGCGTAGACGAGCTCTTTGAGGACCTTGCCGCGCGCAACATCTCCGTCGTCGAAGAAGCCAAGGATGAAAAGCCGGCCTCCGACAGCGACGAAGCCGCGGATGCTCTGCCGGCCGGTCTGTCGCTCGACGATCCGGTCCGGATGTATCTCAAAGAAATCGGCCGCGTTCCGCTACTCACGATGGACGAAGAAAAATCGCTGGCGATGGCGATCGAGTCGGGCGAGCTCGAAGCGCAAAAGAATGGCACGAGCAACAATGCGATCATCGAAAACGGTTTCGAAGCGAAGCGAAAACTGACCGAGGCCAACCTGCGCCTCGTCGTTTCGATCGCGAAGAAGTACGTCGGCCGCGGCATGCTCTTCTTGGACTTGATCCAGGAAGGCAACATGGGGTTGATTCGCGCGGTCGAGAAATTCGACTACCGCAAAGGCTATAAGTTTTCGACCTACGCAACCTGGTGGATACGTCAAGCGATCACGCGCGCGCTCGCGGACCAGGCCCGCACGATCCGCATCCCGGTGCACATGGTCGAGACGATCAACCGTCTCATCAAGATTTCGCGCCAGCTGCTGCAAGAATTAGGCCGCGACCCGACGGTCGAAGAGATCGCGCTCGAGATGGGATTGACGCCCGAGAAAGTGCGCGAGGTCATCAAGATTTCGCAAGAGCCGATCTCGCTCGAAACCCCGATCGGCGAAGAAGAAGATTCGCATCTCGGCGACTTCATCGAAGACCAGGAAGCGATCGCGCCTGCCGAGGCCGCCTCGGTCATGCTGCTCAAAGAGAAGATGGCCGACGTCCTCAAGAATCTGACGGAGCGGGAGCGCAAAGTGCTCGTGCTTCGCTTCGGTCTCGAAGACGGCCATCAGCGCACGCTCGAAGAGGTCGGTCAGGAGTTCGGCGTCACGCGCGAACGCATCCGGCAGATCGAAGCCAAGGCCTTGCGCAAGTTGCGCCATCCCTCGCGCGGGAAAGCGCTCAAGGATTACTGGTCCTCGGAATGACCGGCTCGGCTGCGCTTGCGGCGGCACTGCTCGTGCTGTCGATCGAACCGCCGCAGCCGGCGCCGACCGCGGCTGTTGCCACGCCGCAGGCGACCTCCACGCCCAAGGCGGCATTGCGCGAGATCGGTCGCATTCGCGCGCAGACGCCGTTCTGCCGCGCGTTCACCGACCACTTTAACGCCTCGGCCCGCACGATGCTCGGCAACGACGACGAGATCTCGTACGTCGATTTCACTTTTGGCTCGATCGAAAATCACTTCAAAGCGCGAGCCGGCGAACTGCTGTTCTACGACGACCGCGTCAAGTTGATCGCCTACGTCAAAGCGCTGCAGACGGCGTTGCCGGGCCTCCAGGCTGAGATCAACGCGTTGCGCAAGAGCGCCGCGCTGACGACCGATCCCGAGAACGCGAAAGCCGCCCGCGACGTGGCCGCGCAGTTGCAGAAGAGCTATGACCGGCAGCGCCAGATCGCGATCGACTCGCTCGGCGTGATTCACGCGATGATGGACTATTCGATCGGAAATACCAAGGCGAGCACGAGCATCCAAACCAACGTGCCCGGCGGCTACGACGAGTACCTCCAGACGACGCCGCCCGAACGGCGCGACGTGCGCAGTTACCTGAAGTTACATCAGCAGATGGACCGCATCGGCGACGCCGAAGCGGCGGCCGCCATCACCGCCGAAACCGTCGCGGAGCGCTGCTAGCGCGGCTTTCTAACCGCCGAGCTGCCCGAGCCGCTTGCCGGCGGCTTCGTACTCGATGAAGTTCGTGGGACACGTCGCGAGCGCGCGACGCAGGAGAGGAATAACTTCGGCCCTACGCGAGGTCGCCAGGTCGTATTCGGCCGTGTAGTAATCCGCTTCGCACGCATAGCCGCGCACGCCGGTTGGATCCTCAGCCAACGCTGCGGAGCGGACGGCATCCGGCAAAACGCGTCCATACAGCATCTGCATGACCGGTCCCGGCCAAGCGGCCCGGGCGGCGGCCTCGACCGGCGTGGGTTCTCGAATCGAGATTGATGGGGGCCAATGTCCGGTATTGGCGCGCATGTCCGCAATCGTTTGCCACAACGCCGCGTAGGCGCGCTGTTGCGGACTCGCGCTGTATGCGACCGCATATGCGAGCGGCGCTCGACCATGGGCGGGGTCGCCGGAAAAGAAGCTCGTGATGCCGAGTTCGTATTCCGCGGCCGGCGCGCTCAGGCGAAAACGCGCGCCTTGCCGGAAATCGGCGAGCGCGCCGCTCGTATCGCCGAGGCGCCGCTTCGCCACGCCGCGCTGCACGTACACGGTCGGCCAGAGCGGGTGCAGCGCGATCGCCTGGTCGAGTTCTGCGACGGCAGCCTCATAGTCGAGACGCCGAAAATACACACCCGCCAGAATTTCGTGCGGCAGCGATGCACTCTTGTCGAGCGCCAGCGCCGCGCGCACGTCCCGAAGCCCCGCCTCGACGTCGCTCTTCGCGATCTTCGTGTCGCCACGGTTGGCCAAATGGCGCGCGACCGCGGGTGCGAGCGTGACGGCGCGATCGAGGTCTGCGATTGCGGCATCGTACTTGCGCTGCGACCGATAGACGAGCGCACGGTCGTCGTAGACGTCGGCGTAGCGCGGGTCGAGCCGCAGCGCCTCGCCGAAGTCGCGCAACGCAGCATCGTCGTTGCCTTGATGGCGATAGGCGAGACCGCGATCGTAGTAGCTGACCGCCGACGCCGTATTGAGCGCAATCGCCTGGTCGTAATCGGCGATCGCGAGTTCGTTCTCGCCTTTGCGAAAATAGCCCAGACCGCGCATCACGTAGGCAGATTCGAGATACCGGCCCGCCGGCGCGGCGGCGATGATCTGTGCGTTGAGCCGGATCGTTTCGTCGAAATCGCCGCGCCGGAACGCGGCGTAGCCGGCGGCATAATCGCCGGCTACGTTCGTGGACGGGCTCGCACCGAGCGTGAAGAGTGCTAGGAGCAGCGCCGCCGCGGCGCGCGTGAGAGTGCTCGTTAGTGGCCCATGTCCATGCCGGCCTTGCCGACCGGCTTGACGTCGGGATTCTTTTCGGCGAACGCGCCGTTGCGATTGGGCGTCGTCCACATCTGCAAATCCCATATGGCGGGGAACTGGAACACGAAACGCACGTCTTCGGCGCGTTTCGCGAGGCCCGCGGCGACGAGGTCGTCCGGGGTCACGCGCGAGGTTGCGGTAACGCCTTGCGCCGCGAACCGGCGCAGTGCCGCGCCGCCGAACACCGTCGTGCCGTTCGGCCCGACGAGGCCGAAGTGCACGTGATCGCCGATTTTCACCCACCGGCTGGGATCCACGCCCCACAGCGAGGGCGGGGTAGCGCTCGACGATTGCAGCACTGAGAAGTCCGCGCCGATCAGCCGGCCGTTCACGTCGTACCACAGTTGGCTCGGGGACTTGGCGTCCTTACTAACCCAGCGACGGTTCGCGTAACTGATTGCGCCGGTGTCGTCCTCGTCCGTGTACCGCACGAACCCGGCGCGGCGTGCCGCGTCGAGCGTGGGGAAGCGCGCGTTCAGATCCGCGCTGACGTCTTCGACGAACTTCGTTTCGGCGGGCAGCGGGCGGCCCGACAGCTTGTCCGCGGCCGACACGGCAACGCAGCTTGCCCCGACCGCGACAAAAAGCAAAAGGCTCGCAAATGAACGTTTCATGCGAGCCGACTGCGCTTCGGAGCTAGGGCGTCCCTGTCGGCTCGGGCACGATAGTCCCGAGCGGCGCCGGCGTCACGGTTGGAACCGGGGTCGGCTTGGGCGCCGGGGTGCGGCGCGGGGGCGGCGGCAACGGCGTGAACACCGGCGTCGCGGTGTAATCGGTATGCGGCACGTCGTAATTCGTCACGAGGGGCGGCGGCGCCAGAATCGCGACGTAATTCGGATTGCTCGCATCGATCGTCGCGCCGGTCAGCGCACGCAGTTCGGCGCCTGGAGGCAGCACGTACTCGCGCCCCTTGCGCAGTGCGTTGTACAAGTTCGCTCCGGGAACGAGCACGTCGGTGACGGTGTCGGTCGCGGCGCGGGTGCTCTGTTGTCCGCTCGTGCGCTCGATCGTGAGAAACTCGTGATTCGCGCGCACCGGAAGCGTTCCGGCGTTCGCGAGCTGCAGGGGGTTGATGCTGATTTGGATCGAGCCGTCGTTGTTGCCGGCGGCGGCTTTATGCACGTTGACGACGGTGAGCGTTGCGGGCGCGCCGGCCGCTGCCAACGTCACGCCGTTGACGATCAGCGCATCCTTCAAATGCATGTGGACGATCTGGCCCGTCTGCGACTTGTTCGAACCGAACGAATCGTCCAAGACGAAGAAGATCGGCGAACCGAAGGGTAAGGTCGGAGCGGTCGACGAGGTCGTCGCCTCAACGGCAGCCGGACTTTTACCGGCCTCGGGCTGCGGGGGCGGGATGGCCAAGGCGGGGGCGACGGCAAGCGCCATCGCCGCCACGCTTATGGCTCCGAACGCCGTGCGCGCTGGGCGAGGAATCAACTTAGGAAGCCTTTTTCTCGGCCGCTTCCCGAGCGGCCGCAGCGGCCTTCTTGCCTTCTTCGATCAGGGCTTTGACTTTCTGACCGCCTTTTTGGCCGATCTCTTCATAGAACGACGGGCCGTACCGGTCGCGCGTTGCTTCGCCGCCCTTCTTGCCGCCCTTCTTGCCGATCTGCTCGTAGAACTCGTGCCCGTGGGCCAGCTTCGTGGCTTCGCCGCCTTTGCGGCCGATTTGCTCGTAAAATTCCGGACCATACTTGCGC
>JACRTZ010000285.1 GCA_014304965.1 Vulcanimicrobiota bacterium
GCACTGCGCCGCTGCGGCCGGCCGCCGGCCGCGGCGCGCCCGCCGCGGCGCCGGCTCCCGTACTCGGAGCCGCCCTCGTTCGAGCCGGGCGAAAGGTCGTCGGACATGCGTTGGTCTCCTTCGAGTGGTCGCGTGATCAGCGGCGCGAGCGGCGGCGCTTGCGGCGCGCCGCGGCCGTTCCGTTCGTCGCGGCGGGCTCGGGCACGGGTACGGGGACGGCACCGATGGGCGTCACCGCAAGCGCCGCAGCGTCGTCGGGATGCGGCCCGCCGGCGGTCGGATTACGATGGTAGCGTCGGATCAGAAACAGCTGCTGCGCGATGGTGAACACGTTGAACGACAGCCAGTACACGACGAGCGCAGACGGCCAATGATACTTGTAACCGAAAAAGCCGACCATCGCGGGCGACAGAAATGCCATCATCTTCTGTTGTTGGGCTTGCTGCTCGTCCATCGCCGGGCTCGTGTAGCGGATGCTGAAATACATGGACGCGACGTAGAGCGCGAGCAGCAGATAATCGGGCTGCGACAAGTTGGGAGCGAAGACGGCCGGCGCGAGCTTCGTGAGACCGGAACCGATCCACAGCCAGGTTGACGACGCAAACATTTGCGAATCGGTTTGAATAGCGTAATACAAGCTGATGAGAATCGGCATCTGAAACAAGATCGGCAAACACCCCGCGAACGGGTTGGCGCCCGATTCCTTGTAGAGATTCATCGTCTCGGCGTTGAGTTTTTCTTTGTCGTTCTTGTGACGCGCTTGCAGTGCTTTGATCTGCGGTTGCAGTTGCTGCGTCTTGAGCATCGCCTTGAACTGGAACGTATTGAGCGGCCAGAAGACGAGCTTGACGAGCGCCGCGAGCGCGACGAGACTCCACCCGTAATTCGGAATCACGAAGTGCAGCCAATTGATGACTTGATGCAGCGCGACGACGATCGGGTCGAGCGGGTTGGTCCAGGCCGCGAGCAAGGTCAGAACGATATCCAAACGGGACGCCTTTCGGTTCGCCTCATGGGACGACGTCGACGCCCCCGGGGTTCCATGGAGTGCAGCGCACGAGGCGCCCGAGCGCCAGGACGGCGCCGCGCAAGACACCGTGTTTCAACACGGCTTCCTTGGCGTACTGCGAACACGACGGATAGTAACGGCAGCGCGGGCCGAGCAGCGGCGAAACGACTGCTTGATACGCGCCGATCGTCACGGCGATCGCAGAACGCATCACGCGCCGGGCGCCAAGACGCGCGAAAGGGCGGTCGCCGCGTCGGCCGCGAGCCGCTCGAACGGCTCGATCGCGGCCGTCTCGCGCAAGATGAAGAGCACCCGGCCGGCCGGGCGTGGTTCGCGCACGCGCTCGAGGGCACCGCGCAGCCGGCGGCGGGCGCGATTGCGCTCGACGGCGCCGCCCACGTCTTTGGAAGCCGTTATCCCGACGCGGCAGCCGCCGGCGACGGGACCGGCCACGCCGTAGCTGACGAAAGTCGCAAAGGCCGCGCGCCGGCCGCGCCGGCGCACGAAGGCGATCTCGCTCTGCCGCCGGAGCGAGCCGAACCAACGCACGGGAGCCGAAGAACTCGCCGGGCTAGACCGTCAGCCGCTTGCGGCCTTTTTTGCGGCGGCGCGCGAGGACGTTCCGGCCGTCCTTGGTGGACATCCGCTCGAGGAATCCGTGCACGCGCTTGCGCCGGCGGTTATGGGGCTGAAAAGTGCGCTTCATAGCTCTCTAAAAGGGTTCGAGAAAAGACCCCCAAGTATAGCCGGGCGAAACCGCCGCCGTCAATGACCCTAACAGCTACTTGCGAAAGGTTCTTAACCCATCCACACGTGTGGATATCTGTGTGGACACAAAAGCGTCCGGCGCGCCGCAGAGGCCGAGGATGCGTGACTTTCGTCACGTTCGGCCCTTGTGGACGCACGTGGAACAACGACCGGAAAAGCCCGCAAACTGGGGCTTCGACCTCTCTGATTCGACCTGTGGATAAGTGCATAAGTCCGTGGAGAAAGTCCAGAGGATTGCGGGGTCCCCCGAGCAATCGAACGACCTCACTTTCCGGGGCTGAGGTGTCTTTCACATGAGTGTCGCCGTCGGTCAGACCGGCATTTCGAACGAACTGTGGCTAGCGGCGTTGACGGCGCTCGAACCCCGGTATTCGAAGCCTATCTTCGAGATGTGGCTCAAGCCGATGCGCCTGCTTGAGATGAACGGGACCGACATCGTGCTGTCCGTGCAGAGTCCGTTTGCGCGGGACTGGGTCGAGAACCGGCTGCGCGCCGACATCGCGAGCGTGCTCGCCGATCTGGTCGGCGAAGAAGTCTCGTTGCGTTTCGTGATCGTGCCCGAAACCGCGGCCGCACCCGGCGCTCCCGAAGCGCCGCCGGTGCCGGCCGGTAAGGCGCCGACCCTCACCGAAGACATCCGGCACGGCAACCTCAACCCGCGTTACACCTTCGAAGACTTCATCGTCGGGAACAGCAATCGCTTTGCCCACGCGGCTTCGCAAGCCGTCGCGGATGCCCCGGCACGCGCCTACAATCCGCTCTTTCTGTACGGCGGCGTCGGCCTCGGAAAGACGCACTTGATGCATGCGATCGGTCATCGCGTTCTCGAGCAAAATCCGAACGCGAACGTCGTGTACGTTTCGAGCGAGAAGTTCACCAACGAGTTCATCATCGCGATCAAGAACAATCAAACGGTCGAGTTTCGCAACCGGTACCGGCACGTGGACGTGCTCTTGATCGACGACATTCAGTTCCTCGAAGGCAAAGAACAGACCCAAGAAGAGTTCTTCCATACCTTCAATTCGTTGCACGAAGCCCAACGCCAACTCATCATCTCGAGCGACCGTCCGCCAAAAGAAATCCAAACGCTCGAAAACCGGCTGCGCTCGCGGTTCGAGTGGGGCTTGCTGACCGACATTCAGCCGCCCGATCTCGAGACCCGGCAAGCGATTCTGCAGAAAAAGGCGGAGTCGGAAAAAATTCCGGTGCCCGACGAAGTGACCTCGTTCATCGCGAAGGTCATTCCTTCGAACATCCGCGAGTTGGAAGGCGCGTTGATCCGCGTCGTCGCCTTCGCCTCGCTAACGAAATCTCCGATCACGACCGACCTCGCGTCCGAAGTCCTCAAGAACGTCGTGGCGAGCGCCCCCGAACGGCGCATTACGATCGCCTCCATCAAAGAACGCATTGCGAAGGCGCACGGTCTTACCGTGAAAGAGATGGACCATCACCGGCGCGATCAGCGGCTCGCGCTGCCCCGTCAGATCGCGATGTACCTCGCGACCGAGTTGACCGACTTCTCGCTCCCGCAGATCGCGCGCGAATTCCAGAAAAAGGATCACACCACGATCATGTACGCACGCGACAAGGTCAAGAACCAGATGGCGATCGACGAAGCGTATCGGAACAAGGTTCGCGCGCTGATGGCCCTTTGTCAGGCCGATTGAGTTCGGCAGCCAAACCGGCGTCCGTTCGCAGTTTTCCGCGCAGCGCGAACACAGGTCGGTTCGTTCGCCGTGGATAACCCTGGCCGACGGCAAGCGGTGTGCAGATGTGGACGAACCGGTCCCGGCCCTGCACAGGTTGTCCGGCGCTCAAAGCGTCGCGGCGGTAAGCCTTGCGGAGTTGTCCTCGGATTACACCGCCTTACTACTGATACGATTACATACTTTATTTCTTTACGAGGGCCCGGACGGGGTGGACAACTGGTGAGATCGGGAGTGACGGCGTGAAGTTTACGTGCAGCACGAAAGACATCGCCGCCGCGGTCGGCGCCGCGAGCAAGATCGTCAACGCGCACTCGACGGTACCCATACTCTCGAACGTCCTGCTGACCTCGACCGACGACGCGATCCGCGTCCGCGCGACCGACCTCGAAGTCACCCTCGAACACGTCTTTCCGGGCGAGGTTTCGGAGCCGGGCAGCGTTACCGTTCCGGCCCGCCTGTTCAGCGGCTATCTCGGAAACTTGCCGCCGGGATTGATGGAACTCAACGGCACGCCGACCCGCGCGACGGTCAAGTGCGAGCGTTCGAACTACGATTTCCACGCGCTGCCGCCCGACGAATATCCGCCGCTGCCGTCAACCCAAAAGGGAACGACCTTCGCCATCGACGCCAAGCGCTTCCGCGAAGGCATCAACGCGACGATCTTTGCCGCGTCGGGCGAAGAGGCGCGCGGCGCGGTCTTGATGGGCACGCTGCTCGAAGTTGCCGGCGACCAGTTTACGATGGTCGCAACCGACGGCTACCGGCTTGCGAAGTGGCAGACGACGCTCTCGCGCCCGCTCGAGGACGAGGGAACGATCAAGTATATCGTGCCGTCGCGCGCGCTCGCCGAAGCTGCGCGCAATCTCGGCGGCGCCGAGACGGTCGAAATCTCGGCGCTCGGTCCGGCCGGCAATCAGCTGGCCTTCGCGGCCCAGCACACCTCGATCGTCGTGCGGCTGGTAGACGGGCAATATCCCAACTACGGGCAAGTGATTCCGGCGCAGTTCGACCGTTCGGTGACGGTCAACACGAGCGCGCTGATTGCGGGGCTGCGGCGCGCGGAACTGGTCGCGGGCGACCGCGCGAGCATGGTCAAGATTAGCGTCGCGAACCAGCAGCTGATCATCACCGCCAATAGCGACACGACCGGCAACGCCTACGAAGAACTGGAAGTCGAACAGACGGGCGACGACTTGACGATCGCTTTCAACGCGCGGTATCTCGTCGAGATTCTCAATCACGTGGATGCGCCGCAGATCAAGATGGAATTTCTCGGACCGTTGTCGCCGGCGGCGATTCGGCCGAGTGACGAAAGTGAAGGCGTGCGCCAGATGTACGTCTTGATGCCGCTGCGCCAATAGCCGTCGTCTCCGGAGGCTTGCGGCGGTGCGGCTGACGGGCCTGACCCTCGCCGACGTTCGCAATTATTCCGCGCTCGAATTCGAACCGGTTCCCGGCGTCAACGTGCTGGCAGGCCCCAACGCTCAGGGCAAGAGCAACCTGCTCGAAGCGATCGGGTTGCTCGGTACCGGAAAGTCGTTTCGCACATCGCGCGAAAGCGAACTGATCGCCTGGGGCATGCCGCTCGCGAGCGTTTCGGGTACGGCCGCGCTTGCCGCCGGCACGGTGCGGCTGGCGTGCACGCTTGCGGCGAGCGCTGCGGGCACGCGCAAGATCTACACCGTCAACGGCGGGCGCGTCGGCTACTCGCACTACCTCGGCAGGCTGCGCGTCGTGACGTTCGTGCCCGCGCACCTGCAACTCGTCGGCGGTCCGCCCGCGCTGCGGCGTTCGCTCCTCAACGCTGCGCTCTCGCAGGAAAGTCCCGCCTACTATGCCGCGCTCGCAAACTATGCGAAGCACCTCGCGCAGAAAAACGCGCTCTTGCGCGGCGGCGTGTCGCCGGATGAGGATCTGCTCGCGACCTATGACGAGCGGCTCGTCGCGAGCGGCACCGCGATCGTGCTCGCGCGGCGCGCGTTCATCGCATCGCTCGACGAACGCGCAAGCCCCGTCTACCGCCGCTGGGCCGGCGGCGCCGACGGCGAGCTGCATCTGGGCTACGCAGCGAACGTGCCGTGTGACGTTCCGACCGCAGATGCCGTTGCGGCCGCATTCACGCAACGGCTGGCGGACGCGCGTTTCGCGGAAGCGCAGCGCAAAACGTCCCTCGTCGGGCCGCATCGCGACGATCTCGAGTTCCGCCTAGGCGAGCGCGCGCTCGCGGCGTTCGGTTCGCAAGGACAGCAGCGCACCGCAGTACTCGCGCTGAAAGTCGCCGAGCACGCGACCCTCGAGGCCTACGCTGGGGAAGCCCCGTTGCTGCTCCTCGACGACGTCCTCTCCGAACTCGATGCGGAGCGGCGGCGCGCTTTTCTCGAAGGCGTCGCGGGCGTCGAGCAAGCGTTCATCACGAGCACCGGCGCCGTCGATACTCCGGTTGCCGCAACCTTTTCGGTGCGCGCCGCCCGCGTCGAGCGGGTCGCGTAAGCGCCTCGCGAAACCTCGCACGATGGCTTTGCGACCGTTGCGCTCGGCATTGGAAGGGTGGCGTCCGACCGCGGGAGTGCCGGCCGATCCGCTGACGTCCATCGCGATCGCGTGGCCGTCCATCGTCGGCGCGCGCGTCGCCGAGAATTCCGCGCCGCTCGAACTGCGCGGCGAGACCCTGCACGTCGTCACGCGCTCGAGCGCGTGGAGTCAGCAACTCCAATTTCTGTCGGCGACCGTTCTCGAGCGCGTCGCAACGCTCGGGCTCGGTCCGCGCGTGGACGGCGTGCGCTTCAAAGTCGGTTCGCTGCGTGCGGCCGCGCACGGCCCGGTCGGCGTCGCCGCGGAATCGCGCAA
>JACRTZ010000034.1 GCA_014304965.1 Vulcanimicrobiota bacterium
AGTCAGACGTGGAGAACCCGCGTTTCGACCGGCCGCACCGCCTTCGTATCGTCCCCCCGGGCGAAGCGGAGAGCGTGCGCCGGCGCGCGGCCGTCGACTACGACGCGCAGGCCGCCCGGAGGCGCCGCCGGACCTTCGCCGTGCTCAAGATTGCGCTGCCGATCGCGCTGCCGGTCCTCCTCTTCGCCGGCTTGGTGAAGCTCGCGGCATCCCGTCCGCCTCGGTCGGACTTTAGATGGTGAGCGGCGCGCCGAACTCCTAACTCGCTTAATCGGCCGCGCCGAGCAGGTGCCGGCGGCGGCCGGGCGGGGTCTGGAGATATTCGTGACGGCGGTCGGTGACGAACATGTGGCCCGGCTCGTGCGTCACGACGTACGGTAATTTCGATTCGACCGCCACCACTTGCGGCGTGACGCCGCAGGCCCAGAAAACCGGTTCTTCTCCGGCCTCGAACGGCACGGCGTCTCCTTCATCGGGCCGCGAGATGTCGCGAATGCCGATCCGGGCGGCATCGCCCCAATGGAACGGCTCGCCGTGCGCTTCGACGAAGGGCCGCGTGATCGCGCGGACGCGCTCGATCTCATCGCCGCGGTACGGCCGCATGCTCACGACCAAGTGTCCGCGCAAACGGCCGGCGGGAGCAAGCGGCACGTTCGTGCGATACATCGGCACGCTGCTTCCCCTCGCAACGTGGCGCGGCTGCAAGCCGGCCTCTTCCAGCGCCCACTCGAACGTATACGAACAGCCGATCAAAAATGCGACGAGGTCCGCCCGCCAAAATGCGATAGCATCGGGCGCCGCGCGTTCGACGAGTTCGCCGTCGCGCCACAATCGGTACGCCGGAATGTCGGTGCGCAGATCGCTGCCCGCCGCATGGGATGAGACGAACGTGCCGGGCGCCAGCTCTTCGAGCAACGGGCACGCGACCGGATTGCGCGCGCACAGCAGGCGAAAATCGGCGGCCTCTTCCGCCGGCAGCGCGACGAGATTCGCCTGCACGTATCCTCGCGCAAGCGCCGCGGTCGGTCCCCGATGGCGCTTTTCTCGAATCGCCGAACGGGCCTCCGAGCCGGTCATGCCGCGCACTTCTTCACAGCCCGAGGAACGCTTTTTGCACGAGCGGGTCGCCTGCAAGGTCGGCGCCCGTACCTTCGGCGACGACGCGTCCCGTCTGCAGCACGTATCCGCGATCCGCGATCGCCAGTGCTTCGCGAACGTTCTGTTCGACGAGCAGCACCGTCGTGCCGCTACGCGCGATCTCGCGAATGCCCGCGTAGATCGCCGGAATGACGAGCGGTGCGATACCGAGGCTCGGCTCGTCGAGCATCAAGAGCTTCGGCGCGCTCATCGTCCCGCGAGCGATCGCGAGCATCTGTTGCTCGCCGCCCGAGAGGGTGCTCGCGCGCTGATCCAGTCGTTCTTGCAGTCGCGGAAAGGTCGCGAGCGCGGCGGCCAGGCGCCGTTCGCGCTCCGCGCGATCGCGCATGACATATGCTCCCAGGAGCAAATTGTCGCGGACGGTCGCCGTTGCGAAGACGCGACGGCCCTCTGGCACGTGCGAGATCCCCCGGCGCACGATCGTGTGCGGCTCGAACGAAGCGATGTTTTCACCCTCGAAAGCGATCGCACCGGAGGCGGCACGCACGATGCCGCTAATGGCGCGCAGCAGCGTAGATTTCCCGGCACCGTTCGCTCCCACGAGCGCGACGATTTCGCCACGACTCGCATACAGGCTGAGGCCCTGCACCGCGCGCACGCCGGCATAGTCCACCTCGAGGTCGCGCACCGCGATCAGCGGCGTCGAGTTCGTCACGGCCGACCCAGATATGCTTCGATGACGAGGGGATCCGCCGCGGCCGCTTGCGGGCTGCCCGCGAAAATGGGCTTGCCGGCTGCGAGGACTACGACGCGATCCGCCAACGGCATCAAGACTTCCATCACGTGCTCGACCATCAAGATCGTCACGCCTCGCGCCAGGATCGAGCGCAGCAATTTCACCGCATCCGCGCACTCCGTCGGCGTCAAACCCGCCATGACCTCATCGAGCAAGATCAAGCGCGGCTCGGTGGAGAGCGCGCGCGCCAATTCCAGGCGCTTCTTGTCGGCGATCGTCAGCGAGCGGCCGAGCATGGTGCGTTTCGCATGCAGCCCGACAAAGCCGAGAATCTCATCGGCCCAGGCTCGGGCTTCTGAAAGCTTCGGCCGGCGCAAAAGCGCGCCGACGGTGACCGCCTCGACAACGGACATCGCATCGAAGGTCTGCACGACCTGATACGTTCGCGCGACGCCGAGACGCGCGATGCGGTGATACGGCAAACCCGCAACCTCGCGGCCCTTAAATCTCACGCTGCCTGCACTCGGACGCTGCGCGCCCGCGATGCACGCGAAAGCCGTCGTCTTTCCCGCGCCGTTAGGGCCGATCAATGCCGTCAGCCGCCCTTCGGCGACGTCCAAATCGAAGCCGTCGAGGGCGCGCAACTCGCCGAAGCGCTTTTCGAGTCCGCGCACGCGGAGCAGCGGCTCGTCGCTCACGTTCGCGCTCGGAAGCGGCGCGCGATGCCGGCGATTCCCTCCGGCTGCACCGACACGATGGCGAGAATCAGCGCACCGTACAAGAGCAAATCGAAGCCGCGGCCGTGACCTCCGTAGAGCGCGGCCACGTAGCGCGCCAGAAACGTATAGACGAACGCGCCGAGCGGCGGTCCCCACACGGTCCCGATGCCGCCGACCACGCCGACCAGTGCGATCGCAATCGAGACGGACAGGCCGAGGGTGCTTTCTGCGTCCACGAAGAGCGTTTGCTGCGCGTAAAGCGAGCCGGCCAGCGCGGCGAAAGCGGCGGCGCCTGCAAACGCGGTCACCTTCACGGCGCGCGCATCCACGCCGACGCTGGCCGCGGCTTCTTGGTTGGCGCGAATGGCACGCAAATAATATCCGGTGCGAGAATGCTCGAGTGCGACCGTCGCAATCTGCGCGGCTGCGAACAGGACGAGTGCCACAAGCACGTAGGGTGCTTTGCCGGCGAACTGAAGCGACGCGAGCCCCGGCGGCAGAATCGGCAGCTCGAAGCCGTTGGCCTTTCCGAGCGCGTCGGTATTGACGACAACGATCTCCGCAATCGCCGCGACCGCAATCGTTGCGATCGAAAAATAGTGGCCGCGCAGCGCGAAACACGGGAAGCCGACGAGCAGGGCGAGGACGACGGCCACCGCGGCTCCGCAAGCTAGCGCGAGCCACGGCGAGCCGTGATGGGTTGCGAACAGCGCGGACGCGTACGCTCCGGTTCCGAAAAACAGCGCGTGGCCGAACGAAACCTGCCCGGCGTAACCGCTGATCCAATTCCACGACTGGCCTAAGACCGCGAAGATCAGCCCGGTAAAAGCGAGGCTCAACAGAAATTGATCGTGGCAGAACGCCGTGAACAGCGCCGTCGCCGCAAGGACGCACGCCATCACGGCGACGTGGCGTTGCACCGTCATCGTCGTCCGAGCAGTCCTTGCGGCCGCAAGAACACGACTGCTAGGTAGAGCGCGTACACGGGCAGCATTTTCAGGGCGGGGGCGATGTAGTAACCACCGAGGACTTCGACCAACCCGACCAGCAGCGCGCCCAAGAGCACGCCGTGAACGCTGCCGAAGCCGCCGAGTGCCACGACGACGAACGCCGTCAGCGCAAATTCGGTACCGATGCGCGGGTAGGCCTGATACGTCAGCATCAAGAGCGCGCCGGCGGCGCCGGTGCACGCGATGCCGAGACCAAAAGCAAACGCATTCATTCGTTGCACGTCGATGCCCATCAGTTGCGCGGCCACGCGGTCCTCGGACAGGGCGCGGAGCGCGCGGCCGGGCTCCGTGTACTCGACGAAGCCGAAAATCGCCGCGATCAGCACGAGCGCGCCGAGCCCGGCCGCGAGTTGCGCTTCGCCGATCGCAATGCCGCCCAGATGCAGCGTTCCGGAAAACGGCGGATTGAGCACGCTGCGGTAATCGCTCGTGAAGAAAAACTGAGCGGCGCCCTGGAGAAAAACGAGCAGCCCGAACGTGCCGAACACGACGGCCTCCGGCGGCCCGGCCAGTAGGCGCTTTACGAAGAACCGGTACACGAGCGCGCCCAACACGAACATCGCGACGACGACGACCGGCAGCGCGAGAATCGGGTTCAGGCCGATCAATCCGAGTCCGAAAGTCGCGTACATTGCGAGCATCAGGAACTCGCCGTGCGCGAAATTGACGACGTCCATCACGCCGAAAATCAACGTCAACCCGACGCTGATCAGGGCGAACAGCAGACCGGTCAGGATACCGCTAACGATTAGCTGCGGGAGCGGCCCTACATCCATCTAGCGGACGCGATGGGTGGCCGTTATCGTTTGTCCCAAGCGGGCATCGGCCAGATCGCTTTCTTCGTTGCGACCTCGAACGGCCAGACCGTCTCGTACACGCCGTCTTGAATCTGCTCGACGAGGCCGTTGCCGAGCTCGTTCTGGCCCTTCTCGTCGAACTTGATCCCGCGCCACGGCATGATCGTACGCTTGCCGTCGATGTTGGTCGCCTTCAGCGCTTTGAGGATGGCGTCGGGTTTGGTCGAGCCGGCTCGGTCGATCGCATCGGCGATCACAGTAATCGCGGTGAAGTCGCGCGCCGTATTGCCGTCGAGATTCGCGCCGTTCGAACGCTGTTTGAACAGCACGTTGATCAGCGGCACGCCGAGGTTCCGGTGCTAGATGTTGAGCGAGAAGGTGTCGCGCGTGAAGGCGAAGTTGGCGTCTTTCCCGAGGTTTTTCACGAAGCCGGGATCGATGAAGCCCGCGTCCTGCGCGATGATGGCCTGCGGGGAGACGCCTTGCTGCTTGTAGGTCTTCATGAACAGTAGCGCGTCGTTGAGGTACGAACTCTGGAAGATGACATCGACGCCGGCCGACTTGATCTTCTGCACTTCGGACTGCACTTCGCTTGCGTTGGCGGCGTACGGCATCCGGAGCGCGACCTCGTAGTTCCGCCGCTTGGCGGCCGCGTCTTCGGTGTCGGCTGCGCCCGTGCCGAAGAGGGTGTTCTCGTTGACGATCGCGACGCGCTTCACTTTGACGTTCTTGTCCTGTTTGGCCAGATCGGTCACGAACTGCAGAAGATTTTCGGAGAACGTTCCGTCGTGCGGCGTGGTCCGGAAAAACGTCTTGAAACCGCGTTCGGTCAAAGTCGGACTCGAGGAATCCGGGTTGAGAAACGGGATGCCGTACTGTTCGGCGACTTGGCTCGCCGTCGCGGTCGTCGCACTTGCATACGTGCCGACCAAGGCGACCACGTGTTCTTGCGTGACCAACTGCTCGGCAACGGTTTTCGCTTGCGACGGATTCCCTTGGGAATCGGCAAAAACGAGTTTGATTCGCGCGTGCCCGAGACGCGGCAAACCGCTTCGACCGACCATCGTCACCGGATACGACACGTGGCCATTGATGAGGTCGCGCGCGAGTTCTTGCGCGATCTTCAAATTCTGTCCGGTCGTCGCCAGTCCGCCAGTAAGCGGAAGAATCGAGCCGATGACGACCTCCGGCGCATCCGCGGTGACGGGAAGCGGGGCGCTCGCTGCCAGCGTCGCCACCAGAACGCAGATCGAGCCGATGCCGAACGATCGTTTCATCAAAATTCCTCCGTCGTGACCAAACCGTTGTACAAATCCGTGGCGCGAGCTGCCGGGTCGCGCTTCGCCGGGTCGCCATAGCCGCCGCCGCCCGGCGTTTGGACGATCACCTCGTCGCCGGACCGCAGTTCGATGGTGGTCTTTGCGTCCAGTACGCGCTCGAAGCCTTTGGGCTCACGGATAGAATGCCGGCCCGGGGCGCCGTCCTTACCGCCGTTCGTGCCGGACGGAGCGACGCGCTGCCGCTCGGCCAGCAGCGAAACGCGCGCGGTGCCGTCGAGCAGCTCGAAGCTGCGCACCAGGCCGTTCCCGCCACGAAACTCCCCGTCCCCGGCCGTGTTCGGAACGAACTCGTAGCGAGTCATGCGGATGGGGAAGTAGCGTTCCATAGCCTCGATCGGCGTATTAAGGGTGTTGGTCATGTGGGTGTGGATGCCGTCGATGCCGTCGGCGCCCGGGCGCGCGCCCATCCCCCCACCGTTCGTCTCGTAGAACGCCCAGACGATGCCTTCGGTCGTCTCGCCGCCGCACATGACGTTCGACATCGTGCCGTTGGAAAGCGCGGGCATCCGGCCGGGCGCGATGGCCGCGAACGCGCGCAACATCACGTCGGCGATGCGCTGCGAGGTTTCGACGTTGCCGCCGCCGACAGGCGCCGGGCGGCGTGGGTTGAGGATCGTCCCGAGC
>JACRTZ010000055.1 GCA_014304965.1 Vulcanimicrobiota bacterium
GGGTTGGATGTCCGTGGGCGTCGCCGCCGCCATGCGCATCATCGGAGGTGCGGGCGCCGGCGCCTGGAGCGGAATTCCGGAGTACCCGACGTTGACGCTCCGGACGCGCACGATCGAAAAACCACCGGCGGCCGCAACGGTGTCGGCCGTCGCCTTCGCATCGGCCATGGCGGCCGCGAGCGCCGCGCGATACTGCGTCTTGCGATCCTTGAGATCGAACGAGACGTTGCCGACGTTCGTGACGCCTGCGGCCGTCGCCGCGTCGATCGCCTTGCCGAGATTTTCGATCGGCGTCACGGTGACGGACAGGTAGCGCGTCGTGATGTAGCCGTAGCGCGGCTGCTGCTGTTCGGGCGGAAGCCCGCGGGGCGGATGCGGCACGAACGTCACGTTGTACGAGGACGTGCGGATCGCGTCGTCCGCGATGCCGAGACCGTTCAGGCGCGACTTCAACGTGTTGTAGACGTCGTTATTGCGCGACGACGATACGACCGCACTGTCGTCGTTGGTGACGATCGACAGTGAGAGCCGGGCGAGGTCGGGCGAGCGCTCGACGACGCCGGCGCCTTGCACCGTCATCGTGGATTCGGGCGGCGAGGCCACGGTAACGGGCTGCGCCAGGGCGGCCGCCGGTACTGCGAACGCGGCGGCAAGGGCGATTGCGAAGGAAAGACGCTTCATGCTTCTCCTAACGTGGCTGGCCCGCCGTGCGTTACGGCCCGATTCAAGAACGGGGACCGCACGAGACACCGGACTCGCCCTTGACCTTGGAGCGCCCGCGGAAAGGCCATTCGAAATATGAGACACATCGTGCGTGGTTTGCTTTTTCGATGCGAACGAACTGCCCCTCATTTGTCCGCCGCCCCCGACGCCGGGCATGTATCAGCAGCCGTAGCGGTGTCTTCGCGCCGCGCCGTGCAGGAGTCTTCCGCGGTGCCTGGCGATGTAGCGGCATGCGTGTTCGTGCTTTCGCCCTAATCCTCGCACTCGTCGCGCTGGGTGCGACGTGCGCGCCCGCGAGGGCACAAATTTCGGAAGCTGCGCGGAACGCGACCCGCGATCAGCTCCAAGACGTTGCTTGAGACTGCCGGCAAGCGTACCGACGTTAACATCTCGTTTCATCAGAGCACGAAGTCGTCGTACGTTTTTGCCGGCTCGATGACGGCGGATGTCGCCAATACAGAATCGCTCGAAGTGATTGTGAACGTGACCGACGCGAACACCGTCGGTTTCCGCATCTATCCGCACTACCGCGGCGGCTACATCAATCTCTCGAAGGCGCGCGATCAGGCGGGGCTCATGAGGCGGTTGCTGCTGCTCAGCGATCAGAATTTTCTCTACTGGGGCGCCGACGACGTGGGCGACGTGTTCTCTGGTTACACGGTCACTCTCGAGTCGAGCTTTCCGAGCGAAGCAATCGTGGTGGTCTTGCGAAGCATCGCCAATATCGACAAATACGTGGGGCAACTGCGGCCGTTCTACGATGGGTCCCCCGCAGTCTAGCCTGACACGGACGGCACCGTGACGGCCGTCCGCTCCGGTACGCCGGGCGATGCGACGGCGATCGCACGCGTGCACGTCGCCGCCTGGCGCGAAACCTATCCCGGCATCATGCCCGAGTCCGTCATCGCGACGAAGACGGTGGGCGATCGGGAAACGCAATGGCGGCAATGGCTCGCGACCCCGCACCTCAGCGTGTTTGTTGCGGAACGCGACGCGGACATCGTGGGCTTTGCCGCCTGCGGCGCGCGGCGCGACCCGCCGGACGTAGCGCTCGGAGAAGTATTTGCGATCTATCTCTTGCGCTCGCACCAGGGCCGCGGTCTCGGACGCGCGCTCTTTGCCGCCGTCGACCGCGACCTCAAACGGCGCGGCCTGCACCCGTATTTATGCTGGGTTGTGGACGGCAATCCGGCGACCGCGTTCTACGAACGGGTGGGCGGCCGCCGCTTTCTGACGCAACGCGCCGACATCTTCGGCTCGAGCATCGTTGAGCACGGCTATATCTGGAGCGACGAAGCTCCCGGCTAGGCTCCGGTGCGAAGCGCCAGCCGCGCGTTCGCGAAATCGATGTTCGCCGCTTCGAGCGCGAACTCGGCGGTTTGCGGCGCATGCGCTTTTTGCCGTTCCTGTGCAGACTGTAATTCGGCGCGCGCGGCGTCCACGTCGACTTCGTCAGGGGTGAGCGCATGATCGACGAGGATGGTGATCCGGTCCGGCAGCGCTTGCATGAAGCCGCCGCTGGTCGCGAACTCGCGCCGCCGCGGCTGCCCGTCCTCGACGGCGTTGGCGCGCAAGATGCCGGGCCGCAGCGCCGTCAAGAACGGCGCGTGCGACGGCAAAATGCCTTCTTCGCCTTCGGTGCCAACGCCGATCACGAGTTCCGCTTCGCCCTCGAAAGCGGCTGCGGTCGGCGTGATCAGCCGGAACGGTATCGTCTTCGCCATCGCTAGACGGTGACGCCCATCTTTTCGGCGGCGGCCTTCACTTCGTCGATGCCGCCGACGTAGAAGAACGCCTGCTCGGGAACGTGATCGAGTTTGCCTTCGAGCACTTCCTTGAACGACGCGATCGTGTCTTCGATCTTAACGTACTTGCCCGAGCGGCCCGTGAATTGCTCGGCCACGAAGAACGGCTGGGAGAAGAGCCGTTGCAAGCGGCGCGCGCGCCCGACGGCGACCTTGTCCTCTTCGGAGAGTTCTTCCACGCCGAGAATCGCGATGATGTCTTGCAGGTCGCGATAACGTTGCAGCGTTTCTTGCACGCCGCGAGCGACGCGATAGTGCTCCTCGCCCACGATCTGCGGATCGAGAATCCGCGACGACGACGCGAGCGGATCGACTGCCGGGTAAATGCCGAGTTCGGAGATCGGACGCGAGAGCGCGGTCGTCGCGTCGAGATGCCCGAACGTCGTCGCGACGGCGGGGTCGGTGTAGTCGTCGGCGGGGACGTAGACGGCCTGCACCGAGGTGATCGAGCCTTTGTGCGTCGAGGTGATGCGTTCTTCGAGGCGGCCCATCTCGGTCGCAAGCGTCGGCTGATAGCCGACCGCCGACGGCATGCGGCCCATGAGCGCCGACACTTCCGAACCCGCTTGCATGAAGCGGAAGATGTTGTCGATGAAGAGCAGCACGTCGGCGCCCTTCTCGTCGCGGAAATATTCCGCCATCGTGACACCCGTTTGCGCGATGCGGTAGCGCACGCCCGGCGGTTCGTCCATCTGTCCGAACACGAGGGTCGTCTGCGAGATGACGCCCGACTCTTTCATTTCGAGCCAGAGGTCGTTGCCTTCACGCGTCCGTTCGCCCACGCCCGTGAAAACGGAGAAGCCCTTGTGGACTTGCGCGATGTTGCGGATCAGCTCTTGGATGAGGACGGTCTTGCCGACGCCGGCGCCCCCGAAGAGACCGACCTTGCCGCCGCGCGTGTAGGGCGCCATCAGGTCGACGACCTTGATGCCCGTTTCGAAAATCTTCGGCGTCGGATCTTGTGCTTGGAAGTTCGGCGGGTCGCGATGAATCGGCCAATACGCGGCGGCCTGCACCGGTTCGTTCGAATCGATCGCTTTGCCGAGTACGTTGAAAATGCGTCCGAGCGTGCCTTCGCCGACCGGCACCGTGATCTGACTGCCGGTATTGACGACGCCTTGGCCGCGCACGAGGCCGTCGGTCGAACCCATTGCGAGGCAGCGCACTTGGTTGTTGCCGAGCTCGTCCTGCACCTCAAGCACGAGTTCGCGCGCTTCCATCGCCGTGCCGCCGAGTTCGATGCCGTCGGTCCCCGCTGAGGACGTCTGACCGTTCGCCGACAGGCCGGAGCCTGCGCCGACTTGGACGATCAACGCCGTGTTGATCGCCGGCAGCGTATCGGCCCCGAACTCGACGTCGACGACGTTTCCGAGGACTTGCACGACCTTGCCGGTCGCGGTTTGAGTGGCGGTGGTCACGGACATGTTCAGCTAGTCTCTTTCTTGGGCTCATCTGTTCAACGGGTCAGGGCGGGTGACGGTGCGAGTCCGACGATAGTGCCGAAGGGCTTCTGGATTTCCGGCGGAGCCATGGATGGCGAGAGCCGGAAACCAGAGAGCAGCAATTCCGAACGGATTCGGAATTGCGAACGTCCCTGAGGCACATTGTCGGGCACGCGTAGTCACCCGGTCTGCGCCTCCGCGCCACCAACGATTTCGAGCATCTCTTTGGTGATGGCGGCTTGGCGCGCTTTGTTCATCTGCAGGGTGAGTTCGTCGATCAACTTGCCGGCGTTCTCGGTCGCGTTGTTCATCGCGAGCAATTGGGCCGCGAAGAAGGCGGCGTCGGTTTCGAGCATCGCCGAGAAAATGGTGAACTCGAGATATTTCGGAAGCAGCCGCGTGAGCACGGCTTCGGGCGAGGGCGCGAACTCGACCTCGGCGCGCGGACCGGTCGCCTTCTCGCGTTCGGGCGCGACGATCGGTACGAGCGTCCGCGTCTCGGGACGCTGATTGGTCATCGAGACGAGTTTGGACGAAACCAGCACCACCTCGGAGATCGTGCCCGCGACGAAGTCGTCGGTCACTTTCGCGGCCACGGCACGGGCCGTGTCGATCTTCTGTCCGAGCGACAGCGATTGCGCGAACGTTTCGCGATCGGCAAAACGGCGGGCCGCGTTGCGCGCCTTGTTGCCGACGGCGTACCAGACGACGGGCCCCTGCGCGCGCGCGAGCTGTTCGCCCGAGCGGATGACGTTCGAATTGAACGCACCGGCCAACCCCTTGTCGGCCGTCATCAAGATAACGCCTTTGGGCGCTCCCGCGGTGCCGGGCTTGAGAAACGGGTGGTCCACCGAGCCGACGGCGGCCATCAGATCGCGCAGCATGTCGGAGAGCGCGGTCGCGTACGGCTGCGCCTGATGTTGCGCGGTCGAGGCGCGCCGAATTTTGGCGGCCGCAACTTGCTTCATCGCCTTGGTGATCTGCTGCGTATTCTTCAACGACCGGATGCGGTCGCGAAGATCTCGGACGGTTGGCATTAGAAGGTCTTGTTGAACTCCTCGATCGCCGAGCCGAGCGACTTGGCGACGTCGTCGCTGAGTTGCTTGGTGTCGTCGATCGATTTCGGAATCTCGGGATGCTTCGAGCGCGCGAAGTCGATGAAGCTGCTCGACCATTCCTGGAGGCGCGGGGTCGGAATGTCCGTCAGGTAGCCGCGCGTGGCGGCGAAGATGACCATGACTTGTTCCTCGACCGACTGCGGCCGATACTGCGGCTGCTTGAGGACTTCAGTGATCTTCTCGCCGCGCGTCAGCGTCGCTTGTGTCGTCTTGTCGAGGTCGCTCGAGAGCTTGGCAAAGGCCGCAAGCTCGCGATATTGCGCGAGGTCGAGCTTCAACTGTCCCGCGACCGAACGCATCGCTTTGATCTGCGCCGAGCCGCCGACGCGGCTGACCGAAATGCCGACGTCCACGGCGGGCCGGATGCCTTGGAAGAACAAGCTCGTCGTCAGGTAGATCTGACCGTCGGTGATCGAGATCAAGTTCGTCGGAATGTAGGCCGAGACGTCGCCCGCCTGCGTTTCGATGATCGGCAGCGCCGTCAACGAGCCGCCGCCCTTTTCGTCCGACAGTTTGGCGGCGCGTTCGAGCAAGCGCGAGTGAAGGAAGAAGATGTCGCCAGGGTACGCTTCGCGGCCCGGCGGACGGCGCAGTAACAGCGAGACTTCGCGGTACGCCTGCGCGTGCTTCGTGAGATCGTCGTAAATGATGAGGACGTCTTTGCCGGCGTACATTAGTTCTTCGCCCATCGCGCAGCCCGCGTACGGCGCGATGTATTTAAGCGCCGGCGCTTCGGCGGGACTGACGGCGACGATCGTCGTGTACTCGAGCGCGCCGTTTTGTTCGAGAATCTGCGCGAGTGAGGCGACGGTTGACGTTTTTTGGCCGATCGCAACGTAGATGCAGAACACGTTGCGGCCGCGCTGATTGACGATCGTATCGATCGCGATCGCCGTCTTACCGGTCGAGCGGTCGCCGATGATCAGCTCGCGCTGGCCGCGCCCGATCGGAATCAGCGCGTCGATCGCGCGGATGCCGGTTTGCAGCGGCTGTTTGACCGGCTGACGTTCGATGACCGAGGGTGCGCTGTTTTCGATCGTGCGGTAGCGGCGCGTCGCAACCGGTCCCTTGCCGTCCACAGGATTGCCGAGCGGGTCCACGACGCGGCCGAGCAACGCCTCGCCGACGGGCACCGACGCAATGCGCCCGGTGCGGCGGACTTGCATGCCTTCCTTGATTTCGGCATCGGGACCCAAGATGATGACGCCGACGT
>JACRTZ010000129.1:0-6896 GCA_014304965.1 Vulcanimicrobiota bacterium
GCGGGCGCGATTCGGTCCTCGTTGCGCGACATGATCAAGTATCTTGCGTCGAACTTGAACGGTTCCGGACCGATCGGCGAAGACGCAAAAATGGCGCAGACGCCGCGCCGCCCGGCGCAAGGCGCCGGCCAGATCGGGCTGGCCTGGCCGATCGCAAAGTCTGGTGTCGTTTGGCACAACGGGCAGACCGGGGGTTATCATGCTTTCATCGGATTTTCCGCGGACCGCACGCGCGGGATCGTGCTGATGACCAATGCGGCAACCACAATCGACGATATCGGTATACATTGGCTCGATCCGTCCGTACCGCTCGTCAAAACGTATGCTGCGCTCGCGCTCGACCCGAAGCTCCTCGCAAAGTACGTCGGATCGTATATGATTACCATTGGCCCGAACAGCGTTCCGTTCGTCGTTTCTTTGCAAAACGGACGACTGTACACGAAGCTCGGCCAGCAGCCGGCGTTGGCGATCTATCCGTATGGGCAAAATGCGTTCTTCTTGCGCGTCATGGACGCCCAGATCGACTTCACCGCGGATGCGAGCGGCGCGATCACCGGCTTCGTCCTCCACCAAAATGGCCAGAACGTGACCGGTACGCGTACGGGTTCATAAATACATAAACGGGTCGGCCGGCGGTGCGACCGGCCGCACCCGGTCGGCGTGCAGTACGAACCGATCGTCGCGCCGTGCGACGATGCCGCGCGCTTCGACCCACGTTCCGAGCCTCGCGTCGAGACGGCGATCTACCTCGATTCCGAGCGGTTGCGCGTCGGCGCGGCAGCACGCGATCGCGTAGCGCACGAGCGAGGTTCCAGTGCCCGACCGTGACGATACGTAACCGGTGAACTCGACGCGCTCGCCGGGATAGACGTTCAGCGGTACGGCGCTCGCCACGATGCCGGCGGGAGCGCCCGCAAAGACGAGGGCGCCCGCGGCGATCAGCGCCGGCAACGCCGGCAGCCGCGCGCGCGTTTCGCCGCCGCGCATTGCGAGCGCAAGCGCGCATAGTGCGCCGAGGGGCGCGACGAACGCGAAGCGCGGGTTCACGAAGCCGTGTACGCCGTGCAGCGTGAGCGCCGCCAGCACGACCCCGAGCGCGATCCAACTCGGCCGCGACGGTCGCGTGCGGCTCGGCGCCTGCAGCGGCATACGCAGCCGGACGAGGCCGCAGGTCGCCAAAATGGCGGCGGTCGCGAGCGGCGCTGTTGCCTTTAGGGAAGCGGCGGCTGCGATGCCGGCCGTCGCGCACGGCGCAATCGTGCCGAGGACGGCGGCTCCGACGGCAAGGGCGAGAGACCCGAACGGGGCTGCCGCCGGGACGGCATGCGCGCGCAACGTTGCGGCCAGCAGCGCTGCGGCGAACGAGGCGACGGCGAGAGCCCCGAGATCGGCAAGCGGATCGGGCGGCTCGGCGGGGCGCCGCGCGGCGCCCCGAGCCCCGCGAAGGCCGATGAGGAGCGCGACCGCGCTTCGCGCGGCGGCCACACCGGGCCCGAACGTCCACCAGGTCAACACGAATGGTGCGAGCGCGAGAGCGGGCGGCCACGCTCCGCCGCACCCGCAGGTGAGGAAGGCGGCGATTCTTCCGCTGGCGCGCCCGAGCAAGGCGCCGCCTGCGACCACCACCGTCGCCTCGAAGATCGTCGAGCCTGCCGCCGCGACCGCGCTCTGCCCGGCCGGGCTTGCGACGGCGAGCAACAGGCCGATGGCGGCGAGCAGGCCGGGAAGTGCTCGGAAATCGCCAGGTCGAGGCATTTCGGCTGGGCCCCGTCAAAGAGACGTGCAATGCAAAAGATCGCCGCCCCGCGGGGAACGGCAGACGTCTATCCCCCCGAGAGCGGTCGCTGGCTAGCGCTCGAGATGCGCATTCACGCGCTCGCGCGCCGTTTCGGGTATGGCGAAATCCGCACGCCGGCATTCGAGGCGACCGAGCTGTTCGTGCGCGGGGTCGGCGAGACGACCGACATCGTCGGCAAAGAGATGTACACGTTCCTCGACAAGGGCGGCCGCAGCATGACCTTGCGCCCGGAGTGGACGGCGCCCGTCGTGCGCGCGGTGCTGGAGCACAACTTGCTCGCAACCGGGCCGCAGCGGCTCTATTACGTCGGCTCGTTCTTCCGCTACGAAAAGCCGCAGAAGGGACGCTTGCGGCAGGCCCATCAGTTCGGCGTCGAGTGCTTGGGCTTCGCGGGTGCGGAAGCGGACGCCGAAGTGATTCAACTCGCCTACGAGTTGCTGCGTTCGTTCGGCATCGCCGACGTCACGCTGAAGATCAATTCGATCGGCGACGCGAGCGATCGCCCCGCCTATCTCGAGGCGCTGCGCGCGCATTTCACTCCGCTGCGCAACGAACTTTCCGAAGATTCGCAGCGCCGTTTGGAGCGCAACCCCTTACGCATCCTCGACAGCAAGGCGCGCGAGGATCAAGCCGCGATCGCGGCTGCGCCGACGCTCGCGGCGCATCTTTCACCCGAAAACCGCGCGCACTTCGAACGGCTGTGCGCGCTCCTCGACGCGATCGGCATTTCCTACCGGATCGAACCTCGCCTCGTGCGCGGCTTCGATTACTACACGCGCACGGTCTTTGAATTCTCGGCGGCGTCGCTCGGTGCGCAGGACGCCGTGTGCGGCGGCGGCCGGTACGACGAGCTCGTGCACGCGCTCGGGGGCCCCGCGACGCCGGCGGTCGGCTTCGGCCTCGGCCTCGAACGTTTCCTCATCGCCCTCGAAGCCGCCGGCCTCGCGCCGGACGCAGGTGCGGGCGGCCTCGCGCTGATCGCCCTCGGCGATGCGGCCCGCGAGCGCGGCTTTCCGCTGGTCGCGGCCTTGCGCCGCGCAGGTCTCGCCGTCTTCGCCGATTATCGCGACGCACGCATCGGCGTCCAGTTCACGCGCGCCGAGCGCGCGGGGGCACGCGCCGCAGTCATCCTCGGCGACGATGAAATCGCAGCCGGCACCGTCGTCGTTCGCGACCTGCACTCGCGCAAGCAAGTGACGCTCGGGCCGTTCGACGCGCCCGAAGCCGCGGTGGACGCGATCGCTGCGTGGTACGCATCGCCGGCCGGCGACGCGAGCGCGGCATGAACGACGAACGCGCCGCCCTCGATCAATTGCTCGAGGTCATGCACGAACACGACCTCGACGCGCTGCGTTTGCGGATCGGTGAAACGACCTACGAACTCGTGCGCCGCGCCGAGCGCTCCTCCGCCGCCCCGCCGCAAGCATCGGAGAGCGCCGTGCCGGCTGCGGTACCGGCGCCGCCGCCGCCCGTCGCGCACAATTATCGCAAGGTCACCGCCCCGATCGTGGGCGTGTTTTACCGTTCGTCCGCTCCGGGTGCGGATGCGTTCGTGGACGTCGGAGATCGCGTCGAGGTCGGCCAAGTGCTCTGTATTCTCGAAGCGATGAAACTGATGAACGAAATCACGAGCGACTTCGCCGGCATCGTTCGCCGCGTGCTGCCCGAGAACGGTGCGCTCGTCTCGCTCGGCGAGGAGATGTTTTGGATCGAGCCGTGACGCGCAAACGAACGTTCCGCGAGATGCTCGACGACCGGCGCGGGCTGCTCGATGCCGACCGCTACGAAGCCGTCGTCAATCGCATCGCGCGCACGCTGATCGCGGCCTTTGCCGCAGGCCGTAAAGTGCTGTGGTTCGGCAACGGCGGGAGCGCGGCCGACGCGCAGCATCTCGCGGCCGAGTTCAGCGGCCGGTTCTTGCGCGAACGGCGCGCGTTGCCGTCGGAAGCCTTGAACGTCAATCCCTCGGCGGTCACCGCGATTGCGAACGACTACGGCTACGAGCGCTTGTTCGCGCGCCAGGTCGAAGCGTTCGCGCAGCCGGGCGACGTCGTGATCGGCCTGACGACGAGCGGCAAATCGCCGAACGTCATCGCAGGATTGGAAGAAGCCAAACGAATCGGCGCCATCGCGATCGCGTTCACCGGCAACGGCGGCGGCCCGGTCGCCGACGTGGCGGACATCGTGCTGATCGGACCCGACGGCTATTCGGCGCTCGTTCAGGAAGTGCACATCACGCTCGGTCACATCGTCTGCGATCTGGTCGAACAAGCGCTCGTCGCTGCCGGCGACGAGTGAGCGAAACGCCGAAAGCCGCCGCTTTTCTCGACCGCGACGGCACGCTGATGGACGATTCGGGCTTCATCGGCGATCCGGAGCGCATCCGCGTGCTCGACGGCGTTCCGGAGGCGCTGCGGCTGCTCGGCGCGGCGGGCTTCGCGCGCATCGTCGTGACGAACCAATCCGGCGTCGCGCGCGGCTTCTTCGGCGAGCCCGACGTCGAACGCGTGCACGCCGCGCTCTCGCAGCGCCTTGCGAACGACGATGCGGCCATCGACGCGTACTATTATTGCACGCACCTCGACGATGGCTGCGATTGCCGCAAACCGTTACCGGGTCTTGCCGAGCGGGCCGTGCGGGAACACGACCTCGATCTCGAGCGGAGCGTGGTCTTCGGCGACCGCGCCGGCGACATGCTGCTCGCGAAAGCGCTCGGCATCCCAGGCATCCTCGTAAACGCGTACGGCGTCTACGAAGGACCCGAACCGCTCTATCGCGTGCGCACCCTGCTCGACGGCGTGCGCTTTTTCCTGGCGCGCGTGCATGCCTGAGATCTTGCTCGAGCGCGGCGCGCGCGCGCTCTTCGAACGCATGCGCGGCTTGCGCGTGCTCGTGGTCGGCGACGTGATGCTTGACGAATGGGTGTGGGGATCGGTCAGCCGCATCTCGCCCGAGGCACCGGTGCCGGTGGTTGCGGTCGGCGATCATTCGTTCACGCTTGGCGGCGCGGCGAACGTCGCGAGCAATCTGCGCGCCGTCGGCGCTCGCGTCACCTTCGCCGGCGCGGTCGGCGACGATGCCGAAGGCCGGCGCGTCCTCGGCTTGCTCGACGCGGTCGAGGCCGACCGTCGCGCGGTGATCGCGCTCGGGGACCGCCCGACGACACGCAAGACGCGCATCGTCGCGCACAACCAGCAGGTCGTTCGGGCCGATTGGGAATCGGACGCTCCGCTGAGTGCAGCCGACACCTCGCGGCTGTGCGCGCTCGTGCGCACGGTTGCCGCCGATTGCGACGCCGTCGTCTTGAGCGATTACGCCAAGGGCCTGTTTTCACGCGACCTCGTGGACGCCGTGCGGACCGCGCCGATCGTGGCCGTGGATCCGAAACCGCGGAACATGGCGCTGTTCACCGGCGTCACGCTCGTCGCACCCAACGCCGCCGAAGCCGCCGCTGCCAGCGGCGTCCCGATCAAGGACGAGGCGTCGCTCGCACGCGCGGGGCACGCACTGCGCGAGCGCCTTCAGTGCTCGTACGTCGTCATCACGCGCGGCGAGCGCGGCGTTGCGCTGTTTGCGAACGACGGTCCGCCGCTCTTGGTCCCGTCTGTCGCACGCACCGTCTACGACGTGAGCGGCGCGGGCGACACCGTCATTGCGGTCCTCACCGCCGCCCTCGCGGCGAAAGCGCCGGTCGAATTGGCGCTTCAGGTCGCAAATTTCGCGGCGGGTGTCGTGGTGGAAAAGCTCGGTACCGCAACCGCATCGCCGGACGAGATCCTCGCACTCGTCGGCAATGCCGGCGGCGGCGATGTCTGAAGCCGCTGCGGCGCCGGTGCTTTCGCTCGACGGCGCGCGGGCGTGGCGCGAACGTTTGCGCGCCGCGGGCAAGCGCGTCGCGTTCACGAACGGGGTCTTCGATTTGCTGCATGCCGGCCACGTCGCGTATTTGGCCTGGGCGCGCGCGCAAGGCGACGCGCTGCTCGTCGGTTTGAACGAAGACCGCTCGGTTCGCGCGCTCAAGGGACCCGAACGCCCGCTGGTACCCTTTGCGGACCGCGCCGCGGTGTTGTCGGCCTTGCGCAGCGTGGACGCCGTCGTCGGCTTCGGGCAGCGCACGCCGGAATCGCTGCTCGACGCGATCCGACCCGACGTCCACGTCAAAAGCGCGCAATACCGGCTGGAAGACCTTCCCGAACGCGCGGTCGTGGAGATGCACGGCGGCGTCATCCGTCTCGCGCCGCACATCGCCGGCAAGAGTTCGACCGATCTGATCGCCGAAATCCGACGGCGGTACGGCGTTCCGGACGCACCGTAAGCCGGTGCGACTTGCGATCACGAGCAACGGGCCCGGCGAGTTTTCGGGCTGGGTGCGGCCGCTGCTCGGAGCGCTCGGCCGGGCCGCGCCCGATGTGGACGTAACGCTCTTTTTCGTGCCGGACGATTACGCGACCGGACGCGAGGCGGAGGTCGCGCGGACGCTCTTTCCGCAGGTACGCGTCGTGCCGCCGGCCGACTACGTGCGCTTCGCGCTCGGCGCCACCGTCGCCGGCGTTCCCAAGAATGCGGATCTCGTCTTGTATCTCGGCGGCGATTTGATGCACGCGGCGCGCGTTCGCGCGCGCTTGAACGCGCGCGGCAGAGCGTACAAATTCTCGCGCAAACGCTACGCGCGCGCCTTCGAAAAAGTCTATGCGGTGGACGACGCAAACGTGCGCGAGCTCGAGCGGTTCGGCGTGCCGCTCGACCGCATCGAACGCATCGGAAACCTTGCGGTGGACGGAGCGTTTGCCGAGGCTGCCGGAACGTTTGCGACGGCGCCGCCCGATCCGCGCGTCGCACCGGGCGGCATCGTGATCTTGCCCGGCGCCCGGCGGCACGAGATCGCAAGCCTCGTCCCGTTCTTCTTGCAAACCTGCGAGCGCTTGCGCGCGCTCGATCCGGCAATTTCGCTCGCGTTCGGCATCTCGCCCTTCACGCCCGACGAACAGCTCGCGGAGGCACTCGCGGGCGGCGACCACCCCAACGTGTGGGGCGCACGCTGGCGCCTCGTGGACGACGGCGGTCCGGCCCTGCAAGCCGATCGCGGCGGCGCGCAGAT
>JACRTZ010000129.1:6906-9645 GCA_014304965.1 Vulcanimicrobiota bacterium
CCGATCGTGCGCGACGCGATGCGCTACGCGAACCGCGCGCGGGCCGTCCTGACGATTCCGGGCACGAAATGCATCGAGCTTGCGGCGCTCGGCGTTCCGACGATGGTCTGCGTTCCGACCAACGCGCCCGAAGCCGTCGTGCTCAACGGCCCGCTGCAATACGTGGACCGCCTGCCGAAAATCGGAACGCTCCTCAAGCGGGCCGCGGTGGTCGCGTACGACCGGCGTTTTCCGCTTGCCGCACAACCGAATATGGACGCCGGCGTTGTGCTGATGCCCGAATTGCGCGGGACGCTGACGCCCGGCTACGTAGCGACGCGGATCGCCGCGTACGCGCACGACGGCGAGGAACACGCGCGCGTGGCGCCGCTGCTGCGTGCGCTGTACGCCGATCATGCGGGCGCCTCGGAGCGGCTCGCCTCGGATCTGCGCGTTGCGGTGCCGGCATGAAGCTCTCGGTCGTGATCGCGACCCGCGACCGCGCCGCCTTTCTGACGCGCGCGCTCGATTCGCTCGCGGGCCAGCGCGACGCGCCGGCGTTCGAAACGATCGTCGCGGACAACGGCTCGAGCGACGGCACCGCGGCACTCCTCGAAGAGCGCTCGCGCGCGCCGGCGTTTCCGCTTCGCTCGGTGTATGTAGGCGCCCCCAATCGCGGCGCCGCGCGCAACGCCGGTATCGCCGCGGCACGCGGGGAGATCGTCGTGTTCGTGGACGACGACGTCGTTCTGTCCGAACGCTTTCTCGCCGCGCACGCGGCCGCGCATCCGCAGGGGTCGCGCCTCGCGGTCTCCGGGCCCATCCTCAACGTCCCCTCGTACGACGATCGGCCCGCGCCCCGCCCCTTCAACTACGTCAACACGTTTCTGTGCACGTGCAATGCCTCGGTCCGCCGGACCGATCTCGAGCGGGCGGGCGGCTTCGACGAACGTTTCCACCTGTACGGCTGGGAGGACACCGAGCTTGGGCTGCGGTTGCGCGCCTCGGGGGTGCGTCGCGCGTTCGCGTGGGATGCCTTCCTGTACCATATCAAACCCCCCGAAGCGGAGACGCTCGATGCGGTTTTGATGAAAACGGTCGAGCGAGCGCAGATGGCAAGCAGGCTGTTGCAGAAGGACTCCGGGATGCGAACGAAGCTCGCGACCGGAGCGTACGCCCTCAATCTTTGGCGGTCGCGCATTTTGCCGCCGCCCGGGCTTGCGCCGCTGTACGGCCGCTTAGCGCGCGACGAGCGGCTGCCGGGAGCGTTGCGCGCGCTCGCGCGCGCCCAGTTGCTCGACGTCACCTATACGAACGAACTGCGCCGTTCGCTCGCCGGCAGCGTCGATTAGCCGCGTTCTGTTGGTGCGCGTGGACGGCATCGGCGACGCGCTGGCATGCGCGCCCCTCGTCGCGGCCTTGCGCGACGCCGGGCACGAAGTGGGCGCGCTGCTTTCCACCCGCAACCGCGACGCGTTCGCAGCGCGCGCGTTCGCGCGTACGCACGTGGTCGAACGTATACCGTGGCCGCGTCACGGGACGACGCCTGCGACGCGCGTACGCGCGCTCGGCGACGCGAAGGCAGCCGGGTACGACGTTGCGCTCGTAGCGTCGGAAGAATCCGACGCATACGCGTTCGCACGCGACGCCGGCGTCGCGCAACGGATCGGCTTCATCAATGGCTGGCAGAAGCCGCTCAAATCGCTCGCGCTGCGCCGCTATCTCACGCGTGCGCTCGTTCGGCCGGCGTCGGCCGCGCATTCGAGCGAGCATGAAGTAGACGTTTTGTTCCGCCTGGGCGCCGGCTTGCACGACGAATCCGAGCCGACCGAGGATCTGGCGCGCCTGCGCCCGCTCGTACTCGACGCGACGCCGCCGCGCGGCGCCCGCGTGCTGCTGCAGATCGACGCGAAGTATACGGCTGCGGGCTTGACGCTCTCCGCCTTCGGCGATATCGCGGCTGCGCTACGGGCGGCGGGCGGCGAAGTCGTCGCAGCCGGCGCCGACGAGGATCTGGGCCGCGTGTTTGCGGCGCGCACGGGCGTGCCGTTTGTACCAACGCCGACCGTCGCCGAGTGGAAAGCCGCGATTGCGAGCGCGCGCGTACTGATCGCGCCCGATTCGGGAGCGGTTCACGTGGCGGGCATGACCGGAACGCCGTCCGTCGTCTTGTTTCCGCGCCGTCCGCACGTCGAGCGCGACGCGTTACGCTGGCAGCCCTGGGCCGCGCCGTCGCGCGCATTGATCGCCGACGGCGTGCGCGCGCACGAGCCGCACGCATCGGACGATGCGCCGCTCGCCGAGGCGGTCGTGCGCTGCGTTGCCGCCATCGCCGCTCGGGGCGACGCATGAAGGCGCTCGTGTTTGCGACGGGCGGCGGGATCGGCGACGTACTCCTCGCGACCCCGGTGATGCGCGCTCTGCGGTCGCGCTACGACGAAGTCGTTGCGCTCACCGCGCCGCGCCATCGCGACGTCTTGCGCGCGAATCCCGATCTCGCAGCGGTCTGGCTGGACGAGGGTTCGGTCTGGTCGCAGGCCGCACGCATCGCGGCGCACGGCTTCGACGCCGCGGTCGTGACCTGGGCCACGTCGCGTTCGGCGGCATTGCCGTTCCTTGGGCGCGTACCGGTACGCGCCGGACAGGCACGACGGCTGTATTAGGGATTGTTCACGCACCGCGTCACCGTTCGAACCGAACTCGGCGACCGCCCGACGCACCAGCGCCCGGGCGAAGCTGTGGCGGGTGCGCGCCTTCTTC
>JACRTZ010000129.1:9655-16207 GCA_014304965.1 Vulcanimicrobiota bacterium
ACGCACTGGACGCAGGTGTTACTCGATTACGCGCGCGCGCTCGGTTGCGATACGAGCGATGCGACGCCCGCGTTCGTGGTGGAGCAGAGCGCGTTCGACGAGCGCGAGCGGCTGCTCGGCGGAGCCGGCATTCGCGGCGACTACGTCGTGTTGCATCCGACCCGCGCCATCGCAGCGGCGCGCTCGCGGTGGCCGACCGGGGCGTTGACGCAATTAGGGAAGTCGCTCGCGGGCAACGGCGACGCGCTGATCGTGACCGGCGGCGCCGCGGACGCCGCCATTGCCGAGCATATCGCGCGGGAGGCCGGCGGCATCTCGCTTGCGGGGAAGACGTCGCTCGGGGGGTTCGGCGCGATCGCGCAAGGCGCGCGCGGGGTCGTTGCGATGGACAGCGGCCCGATGCATCTCGCGGCCGCGGTCGGTGCCCCGACGGTCGGCATCTACGCGCTGCAGTCCGACGAGCCCGATCGCTGGGCGCCGCTCGGGCCGCGCACGGCAGTCGTGCGGCCGACCTATCCCTGTCCGCCCAATCACCGCAAGGAAACGTGTCCGGACTTTCCCTGCGTCGCGAACCTCGACGTGCCGCGCGTGCTGGCGGCGCTCGGCGGGCTCTGGGCGCGTCTGCCCGAACCGGCGTAGCGGTTCATGCGAGCGACGATTCAACTCTGCACCTATAATCGCGCGCGGCTTTTGGGCCGCGTTCTCGACGCGTGCTTCGAACAGACGATGCCGGCCGGCCAATACGAAGTCGTGCTCGTGGACGACGGCTCGCGCGATGAAACGCCGCAGGTGATTGCGGCGGCGCGCGAGCGTGCGACCTGCCCGTTTACGGTCGTTTCGCAGGCGAACGCGGGACTCGCTCGGGCCCGCAACGCCGGCATCGCGAAGGCGCGCGGCGCACGGATTATCTTCATCGACGACGACGTCTTGCCGGTGCCGGCGTTCGTGGCGGAGCACATGCGGTCGCACGACGACGCTCCCGGCGCGATCGTGCGCGGCGGCGTGATCAATACCGAATCGTTCGAGCGTCTGCCCGTGCCGGTGTGGTCCATTGCAAACTACAGCGGCAATTTCTTCTGGACCACCAACGTCTCGCTGCCGCTTGCGACCCTGCGCGAGCACCGCGGCTTTACCGAGAGTTTTCGCGAGTACGGCTGGGAAGACGTGGAACTCGGTCTGCGCCTACGCTGGGCCGGAGTTCCGAACGTCTTCAATCCGCGTGCGCTGACGTTTCACTACAAGCCGCGCCCGCGCGCCCGCGACGTCCCGGGAATGATCCGGCAGGCGCGCGCTCAGGGCCGCACCGCCATACAGCTCCACGCGCTGCATCCGCATTGGCGCGTCGTGCTCGCGACGGGCGACGAGCCGCTGCAGCGCGCCGTTCACCGCATCGCGCGCAAGACGGGTTTGCCGCAGCGGCTCGAGCGCGCGGTCGGCGAGGTCGAATCGGACCGCCCGCTCTCAGATCGTGAACTGCGCGCGGCGCGAGCGCTCGCGCGCGAAGCATACTTCGAAGAGTTGGACTCGGCGCGCGCGTGAAGATCGTCTTGACGCGGCTCGATCGCGTGGGCGACCTGATCTTGTCGACGCCGGCGATCGCTTCCGTGCGCCGCTCATGGCCCCAGGCCCACGTGACGATCGTGTGCAGCCGGCTGAACGCGGCGGTGATGGAACGACACCCCGACGTCGATCGCGTGATCGTTGCGCCCTCGCCGCGCTCGGCCGCGGCCATCGGCCGGGACTTTCGCGGCCAGTGCGACCTCGCCATCGCGCTCGCGCCGTGCGTGCCGGACTTCCAATTGGTCGGCGCAACGCGCGCGGCGGTCCGCGTCGGCTATACCTATCGCCGGCGCTATCTGGCGCGCGCCACGTCCTGGTTGTTCGTCAACCGCTTTACCGTCGACGATGCGGACCCGTTGCTCGCCGATCGTTTCCCGGATCGGCCGGTAGCGCACGAAGTGGACCAGGTGCTCGAACTGTTGCCCATCGCCGGCGGCACGCCGAGTTATCGCGATGTGGTGGTGCCGATCGACGACGTGGATCGTCACGCAGTGGACCACGTGCCGCCGGGTTGCATCGCCTTTCATCTCGGGCTGCGCTGGTGCTACGGCGGCGCAACGATCGACAGCGCGATCCAAGCGATCGCCGAGTTGCGCACGCTCGGACGCCCGGTCGTCGTGACGTACGGAATCGAGGCCCTCGAGGCCGCGGCCAAAGTTCGCGAAGCGCATGCCGCGGACGCGGTCGTCGGCGGCCTTTCGTTCCGGCAGTGGGCGGCCGCGTTTGAAAAGAGCGCACTCGTCGTTACCGTGGACACCGGTGCGACGCATGTCGCAAGCGCGATGCGCAGGCCCACCGTCGTGTTGTTCGAACATCGCTATTACCGTCTCTCGTCGCAGGAATGGGCGCCCTATCGGGTGCCGTCCGTCTCGCTGCGCAAGCCCGCGGGCGAGTCGCCCGAAGAACTTGCTTCCACGCGCGCTCAAATTCTTGAGGCCGCACGTCGCCTACTTTCCGATGCAACTTGATCTGACCGTCGTCATCCCAACGTACAACCGCGTCGCGACGCTGCGCCACGTCATACCCTCGCTGCTTGCGTCGCAGACCGCGGCGCGCTTCGAGATCGTCGTGGCGGATTCGCAATCGAGCGACGGCACGGCCGGCTATCTCGCAGAGGTTGCCGCGGCCGATTCGCGCGTGCGGCACTTGCCCGGCGCGTACACCGGACGCGCGATGGCGCGCAACGCCGGGATCGCCGCGGCGCGCGGGGACGTCGTGCTCTTCACCGATGCCGACATCATCGCATCGCCCGAGTTACTCGAACGCCACCTCGAACACCATCGCAACGCAACCAAAATTGCCGTCGTCGGCATGGAACTGCAAGTCGGCTCGCTCGCAGACTACGAGCGTTTACGCGACCGCCCCGAAGAACGGCGCCCGCTGCACCCCGACAAGCGCAAGCACGTGAGCTGGTTGTACTTTTTGACCGGCAATGCCTCGGTTCGGCGCGAGGACTTGGAACGGGTCGGCTGTTTCGACGAGCACTTCACGGGCTACGGGCACGAGGACCTCGAACTCGGCTATCGCCTGCAGCAAGGCGGCCTCGAGATTCGCTACGAGCCGCGCGCGGTCGACTACCATTGGCACCCCGTGCCGTACGAGGAACAAAAGGAAAAGATGCGCCTAGCCGGCCGTTCCACGGTGCGATTCTTTCGCAAACACCCGTCCTTTGCGGTCAAGGCGCGTCTGGGCATGACGCCGGTTTCGCTCGCACTGCACGGCGCCATCGCGAAGGCGCCGGGCCTGCTGCAGCGGCTCGATCGAACCGCGCTGGAGCGGCCGGGGTTCGCGCGCAACGTCGTGCTGCAGTATCATTACGTCGGCGGCATCAAGGACGCGCTGGAGTACGAACGTGCCTAAACATTCGTGCGGAGCATTGTCGGCGGCACACGTTGGGGAGCGCGCCGAACTCAACGGCTGGGTGAACCGGCGGCGCGATCACGGCGGCCTCGTCTTCATCGACGTGCGCGACCGCGACGGCGTTACGCAGATCGTGTTCGACCCCCAGCACGCCGAAACGTTCGCGATCGGCGAATCGCTGCGCAACGAAGACGTCGTTTCGGTCGAAGGGACCGTTCGCCGGCGTCCCGCCGGGACCGAAAATCCGAAACTCGCAACCGGCGAGGTCGAGGTTCCGGTCGAGGCGATCCGCGTGCTGGCGCGTTCGCTCGTGCCGCCCTTTCCCATCAATGCCGACGTGGATGTGGACGAAACGCTTCGGCTCAAGCACCGCTATCTCGACCTGCGGCGGCCGCGCTTGCAGCGCAACCTCACCGTACGCCACAAGATCGTCAAGGCGATGCGCGATTTTTTCGACGAGCGCGATTTCATCGAGATCGAGACGCCGTGCCTGATCAAATCCACGCCGGAAGGCGCTCGCGACTACTTGGTTCCGAGCCGTTTGCAGCACGGAGCGTTTTATGCGCTGCCGCAGTCGCCGCAAATCCTCAAGCAGATTTTGATGATCGGCGGCTTCGGACGCTACATGCAGATCGCGCGCTGTTTCCGCGACGAAGATCCGCGCGCCGACCGGCAGCCGGAATTCACGCAACTCGACGTCGAGATGTCGTTCGTGGACGAAAAAGAGGTGACTGCGGTCATGGAAGACTGCATTGCCTACGTGTGGCGTAAGGCGATGGGAATCGAGATCGCGCGGCCGCTGCCGCGCCTCACGCACGCCGAGGCACTCCGGCTATACGGCACCGACAAACCTGACTTGCGGTTCGGGCTCGAACTGACCGACGTTGCGAGCGCTTTTGCAGAAACCCCGATCAACTTCTTGAAGTCGCACGCAACCGATCCCCGCGCACGAATCGTGGCCGTGAAGTATCCCGGAGGCGCGGCCCTGTCGCGGCGCGACTTCGACGAATTGACGGAAACGGCGAAATCGTTCGGCGCCGGCGGCCTGATCTGGATCGCCTACGACGGTGACGGCTGGAAATCGTCGATCGCAAAACTGCTCGACGACGCGACCGTGAATGCGGTTCGCGCGCTTGCGAACGCCGAGCCGGGCGACGCGCTCTTGCTGGTGGCGGGGCCTGAAACGATGGCCTCAGATGTAGCAGGCCGCCTGCGGCTCCTTATCGGCGATAAGATTGGGCACCGGCCCGCAGACCGGTATGCGTTTTGCTGGGTCGTGGATTTCCCGCTGTTCGAACGCGAAGCCGAAACCGGCGCGCTCGGTTCGACGCATCACCCGTTCACCGCGCCTGCGCCAGGACAGGAAGCGCTCATCGAATCCGATCCGTTGGCGATGCGGGCGCAGCACTACGACCTCGTCCTCAATGGCTTCGAACTCGGCAGCGGTTCGGTGCGCATCCACGATCCGGCCTTGCAGCGGCGCATCTTCGAGTCGATCGGACTTTCGCAACACGACATCGACGAACGCTTCGGCTTTTTCATGGAAGCGCTGCAATACGGGGCCCCGCCGCACGGCGGCATGGCCTGGGGGATCGACCGGCTCGCGATGCTCGCGTGCGGCGAACCGTCGATTCGCGACGTGATCGCATTCCCGAAAAACCAGATGGGCCGCGACGTCATGATGGACGCACCATCCCGCGTCCCAGGCCAGGCGTTGCGCGAACTAGCGCTCGAGGTCAAGGCTCCTCCGGCCAAGGCGTAAATCGCGCGACCGCGCCGCGAGCGCCCGCCCCGCGATGATCCCAAGTCCATCTTCGCGCCGGACTTCCGCAAGACGATAGCGATCGCTTAAAGCAGCGCGCGAGCGCGGTTGAAGATCGCGTCGAGCATCGGTTCGGTCAGCACGCCGGTGTTCGTATTCTGGCGGCTCGGATGGTACGACGTCAGCAAGACGATCTCGCGGGGTGCGCGCGCGCGGCTGGCCGTCGCCTCCGCGCCGTGTGCGAACTCCGGCTTACGGGCGAAGACATAGCCGGCCGCCGATAGCGCCGCAACGATCGCTTTCGTGCCGATGGCGCCGAGGCCGACGACGACCCGCAGGTTCGGGAGCGCGTCGAGTTCGGCCGCCAGGTGCGGCGCGCAGTTGCGAAGCTGCCCGGGCGTCGGCTTGTTGTGCGGCGGCGCGCACCGCAGCGCGGCGGTAATCCAAACGTCGTTCAATTGCATGCCATCGTTGCGGTCGCGCTGCTCGGGTTGATTTGCGAAGCCCGCGCGGTGCAGCGCGCGATAGAGCCACACGCCCGAAGCGTCGCCGGTGAAGGGCCGGCCCGTGCGGTTGGACCCGTGCGCACCCGGCGCGAGCCCGACGAGCAACACCCGCGCCTCGGGATCGCCGAACGAAGGAACGGGCTGCGCCCAATAGGCCGCATCGCGATGTTCGCGTTTCTTGGTGCGGCCGATCTCGGCGCAATACGCGCGGAGCTCGGGGCAGCGTTTGCATGCGACAACGCGGCGCTGCACGCGTTCCATTTCGAGCGGTTTCACGGGGCGAGGACGATTCGGGAAAGGGCTAGTCAAGCCCCGGGAACGCGAGGCGCGCAAGTGCGGCGTACGCGACGATTCCCACTGCCGTGGAAAGGTTGAGACTGCGCACGGCGCCGTCGCGCATCGGGATCCGCAAGACGCGCTCGGTATGTTCGGCGAGCAAGCCGATGGGCAGCCCGGCCGTTTCCTTTCCGAAGACGAGCGCGTCGCCGAAGGCAAAGTCGGCCTCGGCGTAGGGCCGCTCGGCGCGGGTCGAGAGCAGCCACAGGCGCGCGCCTGCGAATCGTTCCAGGAACGTATCGAGCGAACGATGCACGCTGAGATCCACCGCCTCCCAGTAGTCGAGGCCCGCGCGTTTGAGATCGCGGTCCTCGATTGAAAACCCGAGCGGCTCGACGAGGTGGAGCGCGCAGCCCGTTGCCGCGCAGAGTCTCGCGACGTTCCCGGTATTCGGCGGAATCTGCGGCTCGACGAGCACGATGTGCAGCGGCGCGTCGCGGTGCGGCGCGCCGATACGATCGGCCGGCTGCGCGCTTACGTCAGATCTCCCATTCCCACGAATTCCAAAAGCTCGTGATGTATTGGGCG
>JACRTZ010000129.1:16217-31622 GCA_014304965.1 Vulcanimicrobiota bacterium
AAAGTCGGAATTGTACGCCGCCACGGCGCGCTCCCAATAGAAGAAGACGTTCGGCACGAGCGCGTGGATGCGCTCCTCCTCGCGCTGGTAGAGTGCCTTGCGCTTGGCGCGATCGAAGGTGCGAATCGCTGCGTCCGCGAGTCGCGTGATCTCGGCGTCGCGCAGAAAACTCGTGTTGGCGCCCTTCGGCGGAATGAAATCGGCGCTCCAACTTCCTTGATTGTCGGGGTCGGGACCGTTCGTGTCGATGGACCATTCGAGATCGTAGGTGCCGCCGTAGAGAGGCCCGTTCTGCGCGAACAGCACGCTGCCCGGATAATTCTTGATCTCGAGCGCGATGCCGACCGCGCGCACGTGCTGCTGCATCTGGACTTCGGCTTGCTCGTTGCCGGGCTTGGTCGTCGCGTTGATGACGAGCGCGAGCGGCACGCCGTTCTTGCGAACGATCCCATCGGGCCCGGGCTTCCAGCCGGCGGCCGAGAGCAAACGCCGCGCGTCGGCGGGATCGTGTTTGTAGAACGGAATCTTCGGCGCGGCCCACGAGTCCGGCGGTATGTCGCTCGTCGCGCGGAGATGGTAGCCGTGGTACACGGTCGCGTTGATGCGATCCCAATCGATCGCTTCGGCGATAGCGAGTCGCACGCGCACGTCGCGCAGCAACGGCTTCGCGCAGTTAATCGCGAGGCGGCGCCAATTGGCGACGAGATGCTTGACGACGGTAACGCCCGCGACACCGGCTACGGCTTCGTACTTGGACTCGGGCACGTCTTGAAAGAGGTCGATCTCGTGGGTTTGCAGTTGCGTAAAGAGCGTTTCGGGATTCGGAACGATCTTGTACGTTATGGCCTGCAGCTTTGGCGAGCCGCGCCAGTACCGCGGGTTCGGAACGAACTCGAGCGCCGCGCCGTGCCGCCACTCCTTGAGCAGCCACGGTCCGCTTGAAATCGGGTGCGCGTTGAAGTCGGCGGTATTGAGGCTCGCGAGTTTCCCTAAAAGATGTTCGGGCAACGGCGGATACGCGGAGCCGCCCATTCCGAAGATCCCGATGACGTCGGCGTTCGGCTTGCGAATGTGAATCACGGCGGTGTAGTCGTCCGGTACGTCGACTGCCGTGATGTCTTGCCAGCCGAACAGGAGCTTCGTGCGGTTGTTCTTGTTGGTGACGGCCTTCCAGGTGAAGCGCAGGTCGCGCGCCGTGAGCGGGACTCCATCGGACCACGTGACGCCATGCCGCCAATGGAGCGTGATCGTTTTCGAATCGCGCGAGATGCCGCCGTTCGCGTAGGTCGGTACCTCCGTCGCGAGTTCCGGGACGAATTCGCCGCGCTCGTCGTAGCGGAAGACGGGTGCGAAGATCAGCGCGTCGATCTGATCGGTGGCGTCGCTGTGGCCGAACATCGGATTGAGGCTGTCGGGTTCTTCGGGAACGCCGATTCGCAGATGTCCCGGAATCGTCCAGGCATGGCGCCCCGGGGCCGCCGTGTTTTGCGCCTGGTCCGTCTTGGCGCAGCCGGCCGACAAGAGAGCGGCAGTCAGCACGAGCGTCAGCGTGCGGGCGCTTTTCATGGCGCGACGCTCGCGGCGAGCGGGCGCGCTTTAGCGGCGAACGCCGGCGCCATCGCGTCGTAGAGCCCCGCCCCGCCGTAGCGCACGACATCGTCTGCCGGCAATCCGGTTTCCGCCCGCGCGCGCTCGATGGCGTGGCGGGCGCCGCGTTCGTCGAGATCGGACGTATTGAGTGCGATGCCCGCGACCTTCGCGGGTTTGACCGTGGCGCACAAACCTTCATAGGTACGAATCAGCGCGCGGTACGACATGATCGGCGTCCCAAAACTTTCGATTGCCGTGCGCGTGGCGCGGTGGACGAGGACGAGCGCGTCGGGTGCGGCGCCGTACAGCAGCGCGAGCGTCACCGGCGCAAAGGCCGGATGGTTGATCGAACCCTGCCCTTCGACGAACAGCAGACTCGCGTGACGCGCGTTCTCGACGACGAGCATTTCGGCGGCGCCGGGAGCAAAGTCGGCGATCACCCGGTCGATGGCGATCCCCGAACCCGCGATCATGATGCCGGTTTGGCCCGTCGCAACGAAACGGGCATCGGCGCCGCGTTCGCGCGCCGTGCGAACGAGTTCGAGCGAGGCGGTCATCTTGCCGACCGCGCAATCGCTGCCCACGGTCAAAATGACGCGCGCGGCGACGCCGTACGCGCGCCCCGAAAAGAGTGGGACGTCCGGAGGCAGTCGCACGTCCCAGATCGTGGCCTGTCCGCGCTGGGCGGCGGCGGCGAACTCGGGATCGTCGCCGAGGGTTTCGTGCAAACCGCTGACGAGGTCGAGGCCGGCTTCGAGTGCGCGCGCGATCGCGCCGCGCCAATCGCTCGGAAGCGCGCCGCCCGGCGGCGCGACGCCGATCAGCAGCGACGTCGGATTACGTGCAAGCGCCTCCTCGAGCGAAGCGACGATGGGAGCGTCCGACCGCAAGTAGCCCACCACGTCCCGCACGCGTTTGCCGGCATGATCGGGATCGATCACCGCGACGACCGGATCCGCGCCGTACGCGATGACGCCGTGCGCGGTCTTCGCGCGGCTTTCGGCAAACGTGTGCGGCGCCAAGATCGCATAGCGCCGGTGCCGCGCGTTGCGGTTCACGCGCCCGCGGTCAGCGCGCGTTCGCGAACGCCGAGCCCGGGACCGTCCGGCAAAACGATTTTGCCGCGCTCGTAGGTGAGCCCCGCGAACGGATCGTCTTTGGTCAGGAAGGGGCCGTCGAGGTCGGCCCAATCCACGAGCGGCGACAGATGGGCGGCCGCGGTTGCGAGGATCGCGCTTTCGACCATGCAGCCGAGCATGATCTTCAAGCCGGCGGCGCGCGCGGTGTGGATCATCGCGAGCGCGCCGCGAATGCCGCCGCACTTGACGAGTTTCACGTTGACGCCGGCCACGCAGCCGCGCAGCGCCGGAACGTCGCGTGCGTCTTGCGAATCCTCGTCCGTCACGATCGGGATGTCTGTCTGCTCGGAAATCCAGCGCAAGCGTTCGGGCGTTCCGGCCGGGATCGGCTGCTCGCAAAATTCGATGTCGTAGCGTTCGAGCTCGTTCAATGTTTTCGTCGCCTGCTCGGCCGTCCACGCTTCGTTGGCGTCGATCCGCAGCGCGCCGGTATAACGTTCGCGAATCGAAGCCACGATCTCGACGTCCTGCGCTGTGCCGAGCTTCACCTTGATCGTCGGGTGCTCGCGAATCTCGTCCACTTTGGCAAGCATCGCTTCGATGGTGTCGAGGCCGATTGTAAAGGACGTAAGCGGAGTTTTTCGCGGGTCGAGCCCGAGCAATTGCCAGAGCGGGCGGTCGAGTTCTTTTCCGATGAGATCGTGGAGCGCGACGTCGAGCGCGCAGCGCGCTGCCGGCGGCCGCCCTTCGAGGAGCTCCTCGAGCCTGTACGGATCCTCGCCGGTCACGGACCGTTCGGCGTAGTGCGCCAATACTGACTCGACGCTCTCGGCGTAGCGCGCGCTCGGCGTCGTTTCGCCGAGCCCTTCGAGGCCGCGCCACTCCAGGCGCGCGATCGCCGTTCGCGAGACGCTCTCGGAGCCGCGCGCGATGGTGAAGGTGTGCACGAGGGGTAAATCGAGCGGCGTCAGCGTGAAACGCACGCAGCGTTGTACGGCTTGACGGGGACGGCTCCCCGCCTCCGAAGGAGACGCGGTGACGCCGCGCTGTGAAATCGCAATCGTGTGGATGCGCCGGGACCTGCGACTCGACGACAATGCGGCTCTTTTTGCTGCTTCGAGCGATGCCGGGCGCGTCGCGTGCGCGTTCGTGCTCGACGAAGCACTCTTGCGCTCCGATCGCGTCGGCGCCCCGATCGTCTGCTTCTTTTTCGATGCGCTCGCGGCGCTGCGCAGCGATCTGCGGCGGCGCGGCAGCGATCTCGTCATCCTGCGAGGCGATCCCGCGAGCGAACTCGCGGCACTGGCCCGGAAGATCGGCGCCGGCGCGGTATATTACAATCTCGACGTGGAGCCCGCGGCCCGCGAACGCGACGCACGCGCCGAACGTCGGTTGCGCGAAGCTGGAGTGCAGGTTCGCGCCTCGCTCGACCGCTCGTACTTCGGCGAGAACGACATCGTGCAGGCGAACGGCAAACCGTACGCCGTGTTCACGCCGTACAAGCGCCGCTGGCTCGAACGCGTTTGCGCCGCGCGAGGTGCTCGGAGAATCGCTCGACGTTCCCGAGGCGAGCGAGTACGGCTTTGCGCGAAAGAGCGGCTATCCGCTCGCGGGCGAGCGCCAGGCCAAGGCCGCGCTCGCGGTCTTTTGCTCGGAACGCATTGCGGAGTACGATCGAACCCGCAACGTGCCGGCTCTCGATGCTACGTCGCACGTTTCGCCGCATCTGCGAGCCGGCACGCTCGGCATCCGGCGTTGTGTCTGGCGCGCGATGGAAGCGCGCGAGGCAAATCGCGAACGGCCGGCCGGCGTCGACACGTGGCTTTCCGAGTTGATCTGGCGCGACTTTTACGACGCGATCTTAGCGCACGTACCGCGCGTTGCGGTCGAACCGTTTCTTGAAAAAGCGCGGCGCGTTCCGTGGCGCGAATCGGAAGACGATTTTCGCGCGTGGTGCGAAGGACGCACGGGATATCCGTTCGTGGATGCCGGTATGCGCCAGCTGGAAGCAACCGGCTGGATGCACAATCGCCTTCGCATGGTCGTTGCATCGTTCTTGACCAAAGATTTGCTGATCGACTACCGGCGCGGCGAACGGTACTTCGAACGTGCGCTGGCCGACGCCGACCTCGCGTCGAACAACGGCGGCTGGCAATGGGCGGCGTCCACGGGAACCGATGCGGCGCCGTATTTCCGCGTGTTCAATCCGGTGACCCAGAGCACGACCTTCGACCCAACCGGCGCGTTCATCCGGCGCTGGGTGCCCGAATTGCGGAGCCTCGACGAGCGCAGCATTCACGCGCCCTGGCGTGCTGCTCCGCTTGTCTTGCAGAGCGCGAACGTCACGCTAGGCCAAACGTACCCTTTTCCCATTGTCGAGCACGGCGAAGCCCGCGTTCGAGCCATCGCCGCTTACAAGGCATCGTTCGGCGATTCTGTCAAGACTTGACCGCGGTGGGATAATGCGACGTAGACGGTAACTGCGCTCGCACGCGTACTTGTCTAGGTGTAGGACCAACGTAAGAACCAAGGGAGCACCAGCTCCGGATACGACACGCGCAGGCCGGCATACCCCGTCCTCGCCTGGCGCCCGGGCCGCACCCACCTGCAACAGCAGGTCTCTACCCGGGCATGCAGACGGCAGTGCGGTTATCCGTCGCTCGTTTCGAGCGCCGCTTGCGCCGAGGCTGCGCGCAACGTTCGCATGGCGCGATGGTATGCCGTCCGTTCGGCGTTCGCGTCGCGATGTTCGATGGCGACGAAGCCGCGAAAGCCGCGCAGCGCGTTGACGATCGTGCGCGCTTCGGTCGCGTCGCGCGCAAACGTCTCGAGATCGGTAATGCGATGAATCGCGAGGACGGCTTTGAGATTGAGCGTTCCCGAAGATTCGCTTGCCTCGAGCGCGGCGACGTCCAGCGCGTAGCGCAGCCACGCGCTATCGACGTCCTTGGTCGCACGCTTGCAGTCGGCGACCGTTTCGCACAGCGTCTTGGGCGCGTTACGCAGGGCAAGCGTGACGTTCGCGCGTTTCGCCGCCGCCGCGAGCGGTCTCATCGTCGCAAGGAAGTCGTTCCACGCCTCCGCCTGACCGGGCGCTGCAGGCGCCGAGATCACGAGGAGGGGTGCGCCGAGGGCGAGCGCCGTCTGGATATCGGCCGTGTCGGGTGTTGAGGCGGACAGGCCCGCCACCGTCAAGCCGAGATCGGCCGCCATTTTTTTGAGTTGCGCCAGATAGTCGGCATCGGTGCGCGGGAAATGCCGGATGTCGAAGAGGACGCCGTCGGCCTCGAGTTCGCTCGCGCACAGGTCGAGCCACTCGAGTTGGGTCAGGTCGCCGGCCGCGAGCGCGCGCTCGAAGGCCGCGCTCGACGCAGCGATCTTCATTGCGGCCGGAGTTCGGTTCGGCGGGCGGCCATCCCGTCGGCGCTGAAATGTGGGGAATGAAGATCGCGCTTTCGGCCGACCACGCGGGCTTCGGGTACAAGGACCAGATCGCGAAGGCGCTGCGCGAGCGCGGTCACGAGACGCACGATTTCGGCACGGCCGGCGGGACGCCGGTGGACTATCCCGATTACGGTTTCGTCGTCGGTCTGGCAGTCGCGCGCGGCGGCTTCGACCGCGGCATCGTCGTCTGCGGCTCGAGCATCGGGATCGCAATCGCGGCCAACAAGGTTGAGGGGATTCGCTGCGCCTCGGTCACCGAGCCGCTCTCGTGCGAACTCGCGCGCCGCCACAACGACGCGAACGTGCTCGCGCTTTCGGAACGCCTTACCGGCTGGGAAATGATCGAGCGGCTCGTCGAAGTGTTCTTGGAAACGCCGTTCGAGGGCGGCCCGAAGAGCCGGCACGCCCGCCGCGTCGCGAAGCTTGCATTCGGCGAAGCGGAGCAACGCAAAGCCGAAACCGACCTCGCCCGCGGCCGCGTCGAAGGCGCGGTGACGCCGAAAGAATTCTTGTAGTGCTCTGCGCACCCCGTGACGATGACTGACCGTGCGGCCCCGATGAGCTCAACGACGATCAGATTGGCAACCGCGGTTGCTAGTGTACTCGGCATCATCCTGCTGTTTGCATCCGCCGTTGTAAGCGCATTCGCGCGAACCACGAATGTTGCGTTGATGTCCCTGGCCGGAATGCTGATCGTTTTCGGCGTGTCGATTGGATGGTACGTACGGCGGAACGATCCGCAACTCGACCTGCGCGGAATGGATGGCGCCGGCTACACGTGCGGAATCGCGGGAGGTATGGGGCTTCCTGATCCTAACGGGAACGTCGAGAAAGAGGCGGCGAGGTCGCATTATGATTAAAGCGCCGGAGATGCTCTCCGAATCGTCATCCCGGTGATCCTCGTCGTTGCTGCGCTGAAAATCGCACTTGCGCTCGGCCAAGCTGCGCGGCTCTTACCCAGGAGTCAAACGTGAACGAACTCACCGCTACCGCACACCACGATGTCGGCGGAGCGCCGGGACACGAGCCGATTCCGCGCGAGCAGCATGCTTTTTTGCCCTGGGAATTGCGGGTGGACGCGCTCATGTGGATTTTAGGCGACGCCGGGCGCCCCGGCGGCCGGCGGATGACGGTGGACGAACTTCGCCGCGGCATCGAATCGTTGTCACCGGACCAATATCGGAGTCTTGGCTATTACGAGAAGTGGCTGACTTCGCTCGTTGCGATCATGCGCGAAAAGGGCATCGTTTCGGGAGCCGAGTTGCGTAAGCGATTGGCTGAGGTGACGATCGCCCACGAGGGCGAGCATGCCCTCGAGCATGCCGGCGACGAGCACGCGCAAGACGGCGGCGACCGTGCCTGAGGCTGCGGCACGGTTCAGCACGGGCGACGCGGTACGCGTGGCAAATGGCGCTGTCTTCGGGCACGTCAGGACGCCGCAGTACGTGCGCGGGAAAATTGGAACCGTCGAGCGCATCTGCGGCCGGTTCCGGGCGCCCGAAGAACTGTCGCGTGGAAAATACGACGGCGCGCAACGCGCGTTGTACCGGGTCCGGTTCTTGCAAGTCGAGGTCTGGCCGGACTACCACGGCGATCCGAGCGACACGCTCGACGTGGAGATTTACGAACATTGGCTCGAACCCGTGAGAACGAAGCGATGAGCGCCGTGCACGAACACGACGATCGTTCGTTCGAGCTCCTCGAGCGCGCATTTCGCGAGCTCCTGATCGAGAAGGGCGTGCTGTCGCAGGCCGAGGTAGACGAGCGCGTCGAGCTGATGTATTCGCGGACTCCCGCGCTCGGCGCGCGCGTCGTCGCCCGCGCATGGTTCGATTCGGAATTCAAAGCACGATTGCTCGCCGACGGCAGCGCGGCGGTGCGAGAACTCGGCATCGACGTGGGGACGTTGAAGCTGGTCGTCATCGAGAACACGCCTGAGGTTCATAATCTCGTCGTCTGCACGCTGTGCTCGTGCTATCCGCGCATGCTGCTCGGCATGCCGCCCGATTGGTACAAGTCCATCGCCTATCGCGCGCGCGCCGTGCGGGAGCCGCGCGCGGTGCTTGCCGAGTTCGGCGTCGAGCCGGAACCCGGCACGACGATCCGCGTGCACGACTCGACGGCCGACATGCGCTATTTGGTGCTGCCGCGCAGACCGGCCGGAACCGAGAATCTTTCGGAAGCGGACTGCGCCGCGCTCGTTACGCGCGACGCGATGATCGGCGCGGGGTAGCGGGTCCCGAGGCGGGTGAGCCACGGACCCCGTCAGAAGGTCCGAGCGCGATGCAATTGCTCGACGCTTCCGTGCTCGATACGCAAGACCCCGAGGTCGCCGCGGCGATCCGCTTCGAGGATCGGCGTCAGCGCGACAATCTCGAACTGATCGCATCCGAAAACTATGCGAGCCGCGCCGTCCGCGAAGCGATGGCGAGCACGATGACCAATAAGTACGCGGAAGGCTATCCGGGCCGCCGCTACTACGGTGGCTGCGAATTCGTGGACCTGGCCGAGACGCTTGCGATCGATCGCGCGAAGGCGATCTTCGGCGCCGAACACGCGAACGTTCAGCCGCACGCGGGCGCTCAAGCGAACATGGCCGTGTTCATGGCCGAGTTGCAGCCGGGCGATACGGTCCTCGGCATGTCGCTTGCGATGGGCGGTCACCTCACGCACGGCACCAAGATCAGTTTCAGCGGAAAGCTCTATCACGCGGTCGCCTATGGCTTGGTCAAGGAAACCGAGCGCATCGATTTCGATGCCGTCCGCGCGCTCGCGCGCGAGCACAAGCCCAAGCTCATCATCGCCGGAGCGAGCGCCTATCCGCGCACGATGGAGTACGAACCGTTCGCCGAGATCGCGGCGGAGGTCGGCGCTGCTTTGCTCGTCGATATGGCGCACATCGCCGGCCTAGTCGCCGTCGGTCTGCACCCATCGCCGGTGCCGCTGGCCGATTACGTTTCGACCACGACGCACAAGACGCTGCGCGGACCGCGCGGCGGCCTGGTGCTCTGCAAAGCCGCGCGCGCCGCGGCGCTCGACAAGAGCGTGTTTCCCGGCATTCAGGGCGGACCGTTCATGCACGCGATCGCCGCCAAAGCGGTCGCGTTCGGGGAGGCCCGGCAGCCTGCGTTTCGCACGTATCAAGAAAACGTCATCGCCAACGCGCGCGCGATGGGCGACGAATTGCAGCGCGCGGGCACGCGCCTGGTCGGCGGCGGCACCGACACGCATTTGCTGCTCGTAGATCTGACGCCGAAGAACTTGACCGGCCGCGCGGTCGAGACGTACCTCGACGAGATTCGCATCACCGTCAACAAGAACGCGATTCCGTTCGATCCGCAAAAGCCGATGGTGACGAGCGGGATTCGCATCGGCTCGCCCGCGATCACCTCGCGCGGTATGGGTCAGGACGAAGCGCGCGAGATCGGCCGGATCATCGGCGATGCGCTCGACGACATCGAGGCGCGTGCCAAACAGGAAGCGCTGCGCGCGCGGGTCGCGGAACTTACCTCGCGCTTCGACGTGCCTTAGACTGAACCGCGCGCCAATTCTCGCGGACGATTTCCTCGTCTTGGTGGGTGGGAGCTGCCAGCGCCACTTTCGGCACGTCTGAAAGATCGATGGTGCAACCCTGCCAGCCTTTGCGCCGCGCCGTCTCGCTGAGCCGCTTACGGGGAATGACGCGTTCCTCCGTGATCAGCTGGCCAGGGTAGGCGTGCACCCAGACGACGGTGGAAAAGCGGCGATCGTACTCGACAAGGATGTGTTCAGGCATGAGCCCTTCTCGAACCGCTTCGATAGTTGGGCCGTAGGCAGCGCCGGTGAGTTTTCCACCAAACCTCCCCTGCAGCGACTTGAGCTGGTACCCGGTTTGGCACGACGTGCAGACGAAATCGCGAACCCTTGTATTGTCAGGGAGTCTTGTCAGTTCGCGGACGGAACAGTTTACGCAATACAAATTGAGCTCAGCCCATGTCTCGACCGCGACGCGCGCGAGTTGAGAGGCGCTCACGTAGTCTTTTCCGATATCGAAGTTTACGAGGGGGCTAAACTTCGGGTCGCCGTCGATTCGCTGGTAGTGGGCGTTCCCAAGGAACAGCAAGGTTCCCTGATCACGCAGAATCTGTAAACTTTGACGAATCTTGGCAGCGATAAAATTGTTCCGAGGGTAATGTCGCCGGAAAAAATCTTCGTGCGCGGTTACGTCGTTGAGTGAAAACGTCCGCGGTAGGCGCCGCACGACGTCGAGGACGAGCGTTTTCCAATCGGTGGAGCGGCCTGCGGAGTTGTCGGTTTTCATGACTCCCGAAGCAAGAACCAGGGTGACGGCGGGAAACGCGTGAAGCCTCTCGGCTAATGGAAGGCGTGCACGTCATCGATCATCCGGCGGTCGCCGACCGGCTCGCGCGCATTCGCGACAAGGCGACGCCGACGCCGGTCTTTCGGCGGCTTGTCGAGGAGATCGGCGTGTTCCTGGCCTACGAGGCGACGCGTCATTTGACGATGCGCGACCTCACGGTGGCGACGCCGCTCGAACCGGCGAAGGCGCGGCGCATCGCGCATCCGCCGGTCGTCGCGCCCGTCTTGCGCTCGGGTCTCGGGTTGCTGCCCGGGTTCCTATCGGTCGTGGACGACGCCGTGGTCGCGCACCTCGGGTTCTTTCGCGATCCCGAAACGCTCGCGGCCATTCCGTACTACGCGAACCTTCCCGAAGATTTAACCGGCTCGAGCGTTTTCGTGATCGACCCGATGCTTGCAACCGGACACTCGGGCGCAGCCGCCCTCGACGTGCTCGCGGCGCGCGGCGCGGCCGAGATGCATTTTCTGTGCACGATCGCGGCGCCCGCCGGCATCGCGTACATTCATTCCAAACATCCCACGGTTCGCATCGTCACGTGCGCCGTGGACGAACGTCTAAACGATCATGGATACATCGTGCCGGGGCTCGGCGACGCCGGCGACCGGATGTTCGGGAGCGCGTCGAGCCTGCCGATGGGATATCAAAAGCGCGTCAAAGGCGCGTGAGGTTACTTCCCCGGTAGCGCTACCGGGATGTCTTTGATCGGCGCCCCACCTGCGGCGGCCGCCGAACCGAGCGAGGTCGTCGAAGACAGGAGCGACTTGATGTCGTCCGGGTTGAACTGCCCGCTCTTGAGCTTCTGACCGACGGCCCCGAACGACCCCGTAAGTGCGTCCACGTTCCCGGCAATCTTTTGCAGGAACGGATCTTTGCTCAGGTGGGCGATCTTGCTCGAGACGCGCACTTCGTGCACGGCAAAGAGCAGCGCGGCGCCGCCTTTGACGATGGTTGCCGTCCGATGCGGAGCGCCGGGCGCGAACTGCTGCTCCTCGTACGGCTTGAGCACCCAGTGATGGAAGCAGAAGTATGCGATGCCGAGATGCGCGGCAAAGCGGGTCTTGTCCAAGAACGCCTCGGCCGGCTTGGCGGCGGCGAATAAGAGTGCGACTGCGACCAGGCTGACGGCGATTCCGGCGCGGAACGAGCGAGCGATTTTCATGACGAATACTCCACCGAGCGAACGTTGGCGTTTTTCTGCGCCTTCAGACCGCGTATCATCCGTTCCTGGGGCCGCGGCAGCCCTAGGTACTCGGCGGCGGAACGATGGTTTCTCCCGACAAACGCCGGGGCCGGAACGGGCACGGCGCCGAAGCACGGACGGCGTGAACTGGGAGGACGGAATTTCCGGAGCAGAACGAGTTTCGAGCGCGACGCGGCCCGCTTGGGACGACTATTTCATGGACATCGCCCGGACCGTCGGCACGCGCGCGACCTGCCCGCGCGCGAGCGTCGGCGCCGTGCTCGTGCGTCAGCATCGCATCCTGACGACGGGCTACAACGGCGCGCCCCGCCGCACCGGCCACTGCACCGACGTCGGATGCGAAATGGTCGGCGGCCATTGCCTGCGCGCCGTTCACGCCGAAGCGAACGCCCTCGTCCAAGCCGCGCTGCACGGCGTCTCGCTCGAAGATGCGACCGCCTATTGCACGCACCAGCCCTGCATCAATTGCGCGAAACTTCTGATCAGCGCGGGGATTACGAAGATCGTGTTCCGCGATCCGTATCCCGATCGCTTCGCGCAGGCGCTCTTGGCCGAAGCCGGCGTCGCGCTCGTGCATTACGAAGCGCCGCTGGCCGTGGGGTCGCCCGCATGATTATGGCGATCACGTTCTTTCTCGCGTTCGCCACCGCGATCGTGACGGCGGGATTCGTAACCCCGCTCATCCGCAAGCTCGCGACGAAAGCGCAGTTCGTCGACGTCGTGGACGATCGGCGCATGCACGCCGAACCGAAGCCGCGCCTCGGCGGCCTCGCGATTTATCTTGGGTTCGCGTTTGCGCTGTTCGTCTCGATCGGCGTTGCGCTGAAAACGTCGCCAACGCTTTTCCATCGCGCCGACGACATCCACGACGCGCTCGGCTTGCTGTTCGGCGGCACGATGATCGTCATCGTCGGCGTTTGGGACGACGTGATGGGGATGCGCGCGCGTACCAAATTTATCTCCCAGCTCGTCGTTGCCGTCGTCTCGATGAGTTACGGCTTCATCATCTCGGGCTTCGACGTGCCGTTCGTGCACCAATACGTGAACGTGCCGATCTGGATCGGGATCCCGCTGACGGCGCTCTGGTACATCGGCATGATGAACGCGATCAACTTCCTCGACGGTCTCGACGGCTTGCTCGCCGGCGTGACGGCGATTTCGGGACTGTTTTTGTTCGCGATCGCGATCGGCCACGGGCACCTCGTGCCAGCGCTCATCCTGTGCGCGCTCGTCGGCGCCGCGACCGGCTTTTTGCCGTATAATTTCAATCCGGCGAAGATCATCCTCGGCGATACGGGCTCGCTGTTCATCGGGTACGTGTTCGCAACCGTTTCGATCATTGTGACCGCCAAGGTTGCGATCACGGTCAGCTTGCTCGTGCCGCTCGTCGCGCTCGCCCTGCCGGTGGTGGATACGGCCGTCGCCATCGGGCGGCGCTTGCGCGCGGGGCGCTCGATCGCGTCGCCGGATCGCGGCCACCTGCACCATCTCTTGATCTTCAAGTTCGGTCTCAACGTCCGCCAGGCGGTGCTGCTGATCTACGCGGTATCGTTCGTGCTCGGCGCGGCGGCGTACGCGCTCTCGGGCGGGCTGCCGCACGCGCGAGCGCATGGCATCCTTTAACGCGTGCAGCCGCTCAGAGTAATGACCGTGTTCGGCACGCGGCCGGACACGATCAAGATGGCGCCCGTCGTTCACGAACTGGCGAAGAACCCGCACATTCACGCGCTCGTGTGCGTGACGGCGCAACACCGCGAGATGCTCGACGACTTGCTCGCGCTCTTTTCGATTCGGCCGGACTACGATCTCAACGTTATGACGGCGGATCAAACGCTGACCGAAATTACGACGCGCATCATGATCGGGATGGAACCCGTGCTCAAGACGGCGCAGCCCGACGTCGTTCTCGTGCACGGCGATACCTCGACCAGCACGGCCGCCGCGATCGCGGCCTACTATCAGCAGATCCCGGTGGGACACGTGGAGGCCGGGTTGCGCACGGCGACCCGCTGGGAACCGTTTCCCGAGGAGATGAACCGCCGGCTCACGGGTCGCATCGCTTCCTATCATTTCGCGCCGACGGCCGGCGCGCGCGCCAATCTCGAACGCGAAAACGTCGAGGCGGCCGACATCGCGGTCACCGGCAACACCGTGATCGACGCCTTTCTCGCAACCGCACAGCGCACGTACGGCGCGCCGCCGCCGCAGTGGGCGGCACTCGACGTGCAGCGTCCGTGGATTTTCGTCACGGCGCACCGCCGCGAGAATCACGAACACATGGTGGAAATCTGCGAGGCGCTAGCGGAGATCGCTGGCTTTCCGCAACGCCCGCAAATCCTTTGGCCGCTTCATCCTTCGCCGCGCGTCGCGCCGGTCGCACATCGCATCCTCGACGGACTCGACGGCGTTTCGCTCGTCGCGCCGATGGATTACGACGCCACCGTGCGCACCGTTGCGCGCTCGACCCTCGTGCTGACCGATAGCGGCGGCCTGCAAGAAGAGGCGCCGTGTCTCGGAAAACCGGTGCTCGTGATGCGCCGCGAGACCGAACGCCCCGAAGGCATCGCCGCCGGTACGCTGCGGCTCGTCGGCGCGGAGCGCGAGACGATCGTCCGCGAAACGCGCCGTCTGCTTGAAGACGACGTCGCCTATATCAAGATGGCGCACGCGCACAATCCCTACGGCGACGGTCACGCCGCGCGGCGGATCGTCGCATGGTTGCTCGCGCGCTTACGCGGCGGCGAAATGCCCGATGAGTTCGCACCGGGCCGCTAGACGATGGCGCATTCGCAGGCCGGCATCTTCTCGCTCGGCGACCCGTCGCAGGCGCACTTCGAATTGAACGTGCGCTCGCCCGAGCGCGCCAAAGAACTCGCGGGCGCGCTGATGGAACTCGAGCGTCCGCATTCGACGGTGTCGGGCGTCAATCTCGTCGTCGGCTTTCGGCCGAGCCTCTGGCGCGAACTGATGCCGGCGCGCGCGATCGACGCGCGCGATTTCGATCGGCCCATCGTCGGCGCCGACGGCTTCACGATGCCGGCGACGCAGCGCGACGTGTGGCTGTGGTTCACGGGCGCCTCGTACGACGTGATCTTCGATCAGGCGCGAGTCGCCGTGACGACGCTGTCGAAGGTCGCCGAGGTCGCGTTCGAGTTGACGGGCTGGTCGTATCGCCACAGCCGGGATCTGACCGGCTTCGAAGACGGGACCGCCAACCCGAGCCTCTTGGAAGCGGCCGACGTGACGCTCGTTGCCGACGGCGAACCGGGCGCCGGTTCGACGATCGCGCTCTTGCAGCAATGGCGGCACCGGACGCGCGAGTTCGACCACCTGAGCGAGGCGCAGCAAGAGGACGTCATCGGGCGCACCAAGGCCGCGTCGGACGAGCTACCCCCGGAGCGCATGCCGGGCGACTCGCACGTGGCGCGCACCGAACTGCACGACGCGGCCGGCGACGAACTGCCGATCTTCCGGCGCAGCGTGCCCTACGGAAATGTCGGCGATCACGGCCTGATGTTCGTAGGGTTTGCGCGCGAACAGGGACGGCTGGACACCATGCTCCGGCAGATGGCAGGCATGGACGGTCCGCGCGATGCCCTCACCCGATTTTCGACGCCGCTGACCGGCGCGTACTACGTCGTTCCGTCGCTCGAAGCGCTGCGCGAGCTTTCGGACACCTAAGGTGACTCTGATCTATTGACGCTTAAGTCGAGAAAGTGCGTATAGAGCGG